>JBARWW010000159.1:0-1813 GCA_049647005.1 Acidaminobacteraceae bacterium
ACTACTACCTACTATTTCTTTAAATGCACCCTCACGTTCTAGATTTATTATATTGGCAAGTTTGACTGCCTCATCCGCATTTTTTATAAGTAAAACAAGTCCAGTTGCATTTCCATCATCATCTAAAAATGCCTTTGTAGATGCTATATACTCTTTTGTCATTCCATCTAAGTCCACATCAAAAGATACATTCATAAACTCCTTATTCTCTTTTATTCTAGACACTATAGATGGACATATATCACTTAATACATCTACACTTTTATTTGATATATCATAATCAGTTATGGAAAATATATATAATGCAGTTTCATTAAATTCTCTTATATTTCCAATCCCATCAATGATAATAATACCATCTTCAAGAGAATTAATTAGGGCAGAAAATTTGCGTTTATTGAATTCACTTTCAAGAAGTGATGCTCTATTTATAGATATTACTCCTTTGGCTTTAAGTATTAAACTTGTTAGTTTTTTCAGTCTTATATCATCTAAAGCTTCTACCTTTAAGCGCATCTCGCCTGGAGCAACCTCAACCGAATCCAGTATCATTTTTTGATCATATACAATTCTTAAAATTTCATATGAAATACCAGAGTAATCTTTTGTCTTTATATCCAAACGCAGATAATTTTTCATATTTAAAAACCTCCGTAATTAGTCTATAAATTTTCCCATATGATAAGAGTTGTAATACTTTCCATCTATTCGAAAGCTTCTACTTATTAGCCCTTCAATTTCAAATCCATGCTTTTTATAAAGCTTTATAGCATTTTCATTGTCCTCGCGTACCTGTAGGTTTATCTTCCCTATACAATTAGTACTTTTAGCCCAATTTATCAAACTAGTAAGTAGCTCGTTTGCTATTCCATTTCCCCAGTACTTCTCTAAAACACTTATGCCAAACTCTCCAACATGCTTTATCCTTGGATTTACTCCAGCTCTAAAGTTTATATTACCTATAATTATTCCATCAATTTTCGCAACAGCGTAGTAGTTAAGTTCACAGCTAAGGACACTAGTTAGAAATGAAGTCTGCTTCTCCAGCGTAAACTCTATATCACCACTTCCAAATGTAAGATTATCAGACTCAGATGCTACAGAGTTCAAATAATCAATCATAAGTATACCATCATCTACTTTCATTTTTTCAATTGTATAAACTCTTCCATTTTTTAGTTTTAAACTCGACATAGTATCCTCCTCTATTTTAAATATTTATACTTACCATTAAAAATTCTTTTTACACCACACTCATTGCAATGAAAATACTTTCTATTAACGCCTATATTTATGTATATAAAGTTTTCCTTCAAACTTAACTCTCTAACTTCATCACATACTTCACATGTCCATATGTAACTTATAGAAGTCCAGTGGTTTAACATTGCAATGCCTATTATTAGGGTGATAATATATATGCTTGTAACTATAATAGAATCTGATGAGTCAAATTTTATAATTAGTAGTAATGACACTATTAATATTAATACGCTTGTAATTATATATATCTTGTTTTTTTGTCTCACAATATGATCTCCTAACTTATGATTATATTTTATCACACTAAGTAAAATATAATCATAGCAAATATAAATAGTAAATGGTGTACCTTAGATAATACTTATCTTAGATACACCATTTACTATTTAGTCATTTCACTATCATTTGATTATATTTGTTTTTATTTAGCCATTTTTTTAACTTCCATTTTGAATTCTGTTACTATATTTTCAATTATTCCATGTGTTTCTTCAATTTCACTTGCACTTCTCACTCGCATCTTATTGCGACTACGCATAATATCTTTAAG
>JBARWW010000160.1:0-12011 GCA_049647005.1 Acidaminobacteraceae bacterium
ATACCAAACTGTACAAAAAAGCTTCCAGGCAATATATTTCAGCTTAATGCAGTAAACTATAAAAATCCAGATCAACTTAAGGAAGGTAATGCTATAGTTGTTGGCAGTGGTCGAAGTGGCATTCAAATAGCCTATGAAATTAAGAAGCTTACTGATAAAAAAGTTTGGCTTTCAATAGGTTCCCTAAAACCTATACCAACTATACATAAACAAACTAATGGTGTTTTTTGGCTAAATAGGCTATCTGGATTTACTGATCATGAAGAAATTATTCATTACAATGAAGATGACACAATAAATAGTAATATAATTAGTAAAATTTATCAAAATATTGCTTTGTGTTTTGATGAAGGAGTTGAACTTATAGGTCGCATGAATGAATGTAGTAATGGAAAGCTAAAGCTTGCAACGAATCTAGCTGAAAATATTGAGAGTGGAAATGTGTATTTAAAAGAAATGTTAAAGCTAATTGATAATCATATAGATGACTGTAAGATAGATGTTCCAAATGATTCATTAGATTTTAAAATTCCAAAATTAGATTTAAGCAAGTTAGAAGAAATGCAATATCTAGACTTAAAGGAAAATAATATAGCAAATGTTATCTGGTGTACTGGTTTTAGACCTGATTATGATTTTATCAAGTTTGATATATTTAATGAATCTGGATATCCAAAACATAATAGAGGGATTACTGAAAAAATAGGGCTATACTTTACAGGACAAGAACTTGATCCAGGTTTTGGAGGAAAGAGTTCATTTGGTATAGGCTTATTTGCAATATCTAATGATGCGAAATATGTTGTAGAAGATATTATAAAGAAAGATACAAAATAGACTAAGTTTAAAGTAAGACATAATTTAGAGAGTGATTTATAGATAGGGTGATTGTATGAAGCTATCAACTAAACAAATGATATTTATGAGGACCATATACTCTATATTTAAGAGTTTTGTACTTATATTTATTAATATATACCTGTGGCAGTCGGGTAAAAGTATAGACGCTGTTGCGATATTTAATATCTGTAACTATCTTGGAGCTACGATTTCCTTCTACCTAGCTAATGTAATTGCGCTTAAAAATAGTAAATTTAATTATCTCTTGTCATCACTATCATTTATAGCATTATTTGCTTTGACGGCTATATTTAAAAGCTCGATTGCAGAGTATGCAGTATTGATAGGATTTTTAGGTGGATTTGGTGATGGATTTTTCTTCTTTAACCAAAACACCTTCCAAGCAGATAAGTTAGATAAAGAAGAACTTGATCAATTTATGAGTGTTATGGGAGCTATATCAAAAGCTACATCTATTGTAACACCAGTTGTTTCAGGTATTATAATTCAGAAGTTTGGATTTATGACTATGGTATATACACTACTAGTACTAGTTGTTGTACAGTTTATAAATGGGCTATTTATGCCAAACGATCATATCGAATCTCTAGGTAAAATAAATATAAGAAAAATTCTTAAAAATAAAAAGACTAGACGAGTGTTTTTGACACATACAATAAGAGCGCCTTATAGCCAATTTTCTATAGTGAGTTCTAGTGTGTTCTTATATGCCTTTGCAAAAAGCGAGTATCTTATGGGTGCTTTAAATAGTACCTTTGCCATAACGTCTATGACTCTGTTTTATATATACAGATATGCGCAGAGATTTAGAAAAAAGAAAGATCTGATGCTAGTTGGTGCTATCGCACATTCGCTAGCAGTGCTACTTCTACTTAAGCCTACATTTATATCATTTGTTATATATAATGTAGCTATATCAATAGGTGGTGCTTTCTTTGGAACCCCAACAACAGGGATTCAGCTATACTCTGCTAAAAAGTACTCAGAAGATCAAGCTGAAATGCTTGGAAATCTATTTGTTAGAGTGATTATGCTAACAATTGGTAGAATCATATTCTATCTATTACTACTATTATTCTACAGGGACTTCAGTTCACCTATATTCTATATAATAGTTATATATAACTTTATAATTCCGCTTGTGTCTTATAGGTTTGTGATGGATGAGGTGTAGGGTTTGAGGTGCAGAAGATTTGGTGGAAGAGATAGAGGCAATTAGAAGTATCAAATCATTTAATGCATTCACCTGGGAACTGTGGGTTTATTTGTTGTTAAGCATAGCTACCACAAATGTGGAATCGATTTTGAGACTAAAAAAGTGTAAAATTTAGATAAAGACAGCAAGTATTGATTGTAGATATTGTTGATAATAAAAAGAAAATCATGAGATTTGAGAAATCAAAATTCATGGTTTCTTTTCATTTAAGTATGACTAGTGGTCTAATATATATGTTAATATATCACTACCCTATTAGTTTACTGACATATGTTCGACCTAGATAATCAAATAGATGCCCAAGTAATTTTTTGATTCTTCCAATTGGCACCGAGTAATAATAATCTGATTCAAACCAACCTTGTTTCTTGAAATATTCGTAGTCATACAATTTAGTTTTGTGATATTGAATACCTGACCTAGTAATTCTAAACATCATAAATCTGAACCAATTCGGTTTTATGGGTTTATCCATCTGTAAAGACTTAGCAAAACGTTGTGCCAACTGGGCCATTTTTTTGTCCATTTGGTCCTTATTTTTATGTGATAGAGGTTCCAGCGCAGTGAAAGCACTGCCCTTTACAACCTGACATCCTAAGTTCTGACCTGAGCTTTCTAGATACTTAAGAATGCTGTTCCCACCAAATACTCCCTGTGAGACGATAGCCGTCATGGAAACATTAAATAATCTCGGTCGATGATATAAATATGCCACACGGTCTATGAAATTCTTCATTCTCCCTGAAACATGAAAAGCGTAATTAGGTGAAGCCAAAACAAGACCATCCGCTTTGTATATTTGTTCTAGTATCATAGGTAAGTCATCATCGATGGGACAGTGATTCTCACCGTGATCAAAGCACCTTTTACACCCATGACAAAACTCTAAATGGTAGTTATTCAAGAATAGATAATCTATATGTATATCTAGAATTTTATTTAAGTACAATTTAAATGTTTGCACTCCCAGATATGTTGTCTTCCTACGTTGGCTGCCTATGATACACAAAATTTGCTTCATAATCTCACCGTCGTTACAACCTGATCAGATAGTTGGTCAACATCTGATTCTGTGATACTGTATTGAGAGGTTTCCTTCGATGTTGCCGAACCCTCTTTACTAATCAAATCGACAATATACATGTCTTCAATAAATCTAGGTTTTCTTTTTGTGAATTTTGTAAGGTTCTTCTCTAATTTAGGATTACGGTTTAGTGATCCGCCTGATATTGTTGCAAATCCATAAGCCTGCGAGCTGTTTCTTAAATATTTCATATAGGACCTTAAAGGCGTCGATGGATGACTCATCCACAGCGGTCCAACCAATATTAGTAAATCATATTCTAATAAGTCTTCAGGAGAAGAATGTAACTTAGGTGTTCTACCTAGAAGGATATCCCATATGATTCTACCTGTTTTACGTTCGACATCTTCTGTCAATTGAACATGCGTAGATTCTAGTTTCTTTGCAACTGCCGCCGCTAATCTCTCATTATTTCCTGTCATTGAGTATGACACTATACAAATTTTCATATGACCTCCTTCTATTCCATTAATCCGTTGATAACAAACTTATTAATATGACTTAATAATTCGGGAAAATAACTTAAACCCACTTCTTCTTTATGGGTGTCAATATTAATAATGGCACTAAATATAGCCATGATCATCTCAGCTGAAATATCTGACCTGAAAGTACCTTGTTCTTGCCATGATTTAACAACATCCACAAAACTATCGTACATAAAATCACTGCTGTCTACGCCATTTGCTTCCCGATAGACCTTTTCTATTTTAGAAAACACCTCTTTGTTATACCATTCTTTCAGTATAGGATTCTCTAACATCCCTTGATGATTCAGGGTCATTAACTGTCCCATAACCTGTAATGGGTGTCCTGATATATCCACTTTGTCTAGGATTGATTGTTTCAGATTAGTATTCTCCTCAAGATAAATATCCATAAACAGCTGGTCTTTAGATTCATAGTAGTTGTAAAATGTTCCTGTTGCCATCTTTACATTATTCATAATGCCAGCGATGTTTGTTTTCTTAAATCCTTGTTCAATAAATAGTTGTTTACCATTGATTCTGATTAATTCTTTTTTCTTCATTACAGGCCCTCCTAAATATGAATGAATTAAATAGTATTCATTCATATCGTAACAATTAGTAATGTTTTTGTCAATATACTATGTGTTAAAATTTGAGCTTGGAATGAACATTGGAAATAACTTTAGTTTTGCCATTGATATCCTTAAGTTGTTTACGCCTGCATTTATCTTAGTAGGATTGTTTATAGTTTGGGTAGATCGAAAAACTATTGAATAATTTTTCGGGCAAGGATCAGGTTCTAAGGCTTTTATTGCAGCAGCTATTTGTAGAATACCTTGGACAATCATTGAAGCGAGTTTTTTAGGGGTCACGTTTTCAGTTATTCGTTATGTAATATCATTATCGTTGAATGTTGTAACTTCACTAGTAATTGAAAAAATAGGTGAGGGAGTAATTGTCCCTGACCCAGTCAGGGGCAAGCTAGCTAATCGTTTAACTTTCCCTTTGGGAAAGTTGCGATTAGTCCCTTGCTTCGCAAGAAATGAAAATGAATGTATTGCAGAAAAATCAAAGTAATTTACAAAAAATAAATAAAAAATTTTGTATACCCCTGCTTTTTTGGCTTATGATATGCTCCGCATACAGTAGACAGATTAAATAAAAAATCTGAATTACTATATGGGGAGCATTCTTATGTCTAAAATATCAAAATATTCGGCAAAACAAAAATACATACGACATTATAAACGAACATCAAAACGGTAAATTATCAACTCACGATATTCTAATCAGATATCAAATTGCAAATAGCACTCTGTGTCATCTGATGTGAGGAAGGTAAAAACTATTACACCATATGATATTTATTATCATATCTTAAATAAATATTTGATTACACAAATTGAATTTCACAAAAAAAAGATCTATCACTCATAACTTCTTATGAGTAATAGATCTTTTCAATCTGATATATATTATTGTGCAGTCACTTCTAAATTTAACCCTCAAGATCATCATCACCAAGCATAAACCTCTTAACAGTTAAATCCTCGATATTCTGCTCTACGTATGTATAGGCTTCAAGTATCAGTTTGTTACTATCTTTATGTGTATATTTTTCGTTTATTTGCTCTAGCAGTTTATTAAGATCACCAATTGCCTGTTTATAAATTTTATCAGGGTCATATGTTGGAAGAATTTCTGTGTTCTTAATGTTTGTCATAAGTTCATTGAGTATAGAATTAGCAGTGTCTATATAGGAATCTCTATCATTTTTTGGTATGCCCATAGTCTCATATATAGCTTCTTTTACATATATAATATCTTCTTCTTCTTGCCAAAATGAATACTGAAGAGCTATAAGATCACTAACATCACACTTTGTCCTAAAATTAAGAAGAGCGTTTGCTTTTATAAGGTTTCTACTTTGCTTAAGTCTTCTAGGTGAAATAAATATATTGTGTTGTTTTTCTAGCAAGTTGCTTATATATACCATATAAAAAGCAATTTCTCTAGATAGTTCAATATCTTTTAGACTTTCTTGTATATAAATCAACTCATCTAAAGATAAGCGTATGTCAGATTTGATATTATCATCCATAAGTATCATGCGAACTTTATTTTCATCTTCAAATATAGGTTTGAGATAGTATCTCGATAAAAATCTATCATGAAGAGCCTGCAATTTCAAATCAGTTTCATCGGCATCAATATCATCAATTGGTTTTGGAAAAAAGTTTGTATCTGCCATGAAAAATCTGAGTTTAGCATCTATAAGATCATGTCCATTTTTAAACTTCCCTTCATTAAGTATAGTAAGAAGACCCGAGTTTGCAACTTGAGAATTAAGTCTATAAAATTCTGAACAAAAAGCTATAACAGCATCGGGTAAAAAACCCTCATACTTACGTTTTATAATACCGCTATTTTTGTAAAAATCTATATCAGGTGCTCCAAATACATTGTTTGGTGATATATCAGCACCCATTTGAACATGGAAGTAAGGTGTGCCTTTAGAACCATCAAAGTCAATTATATCAACAATTTCATTTAGTATAGCAGTCTTAGCTATTCCAGGCTGGCCAAGTACAATCATGTTAGATCTAGATATCATAGAGAGAATAATGCATAAAGAAAATTCTTCAACTTCATAGTATTTTCCATTTATATATGTGTTCATATCTTGCAATTTTTTTGCTATATCAACGACATCAAAATTTGTATTCATATATACCTCCTATATAATCGAGAAGATTTTCTCACTAGTTTTTTCATTCCAATCATTTAAGTTTGATTTTTTAATTTCTAGTATCTCATCAGATACTTTAGCGAGATCACCATAATCATTGTAAGTGTGACCGTGCATTATGATGGAGTAGAGTTTAAAGCTGCGTATGTGTTTAGCAAGATTAAATTCACCTATAAACTTATCACTTATTTCGCAGTAGCCATCAGTAATAAATAGTATGTCGCCTTCTTTATAATTCTCTTTTTTAAGTAGTTGCATAGCCTTTTTTAGTGGTTTTTCAAAATCAGTTCCACCCTTTATAAATGTATCATATATCTCATATATATCAGTAGTACTTATATATGATGGGTTTACTTCTTTTGTATATAGAGCTTCTTTTTTTGAAGCAAATTGTATTAGTATAACTTTACGTTTTTGAAATTTGGCTATATCGAGTATTGCTATAATATGTGCTTTTGTTTCTTCTATTTTTTCCCCTTCCATAGAACCAGAACCATCGTAACAAAGTATAATAGGGCCTTTGTTTCTGCCATGATTTGATACAAATTGATTACTAAGTATAGCTTTATTTAGAAGTCTATCGTAAAAATCCCATTCGAATTCATCGATATCAAGAGCAAACTGTAATATTTCATCTTCAATTATGTTATCCATATCATCTGATGCGATTATCTTGTCAATTATATGATCCTTTGATAATGATTTTTTCTTTTTTGCTTTGGAAGCTATAATTTTTTTCTTTCCAACTTTATCTATAAATTTTTTAAAATCAGAAGAACGAAGTCGCTTTTCAAGAGCTATAGCATCATCCAAACTAAGAGCTGAAAGAGAGTGCTTAGAGATACCAAGAGTAGATACACTCTCTAAAGTTTGATCCAGTTTCTTTAAAGTGCTACTTAGATCATTATCCATTTTTATATCCCTAGAAAGCTTAGTGAGCTTGTTCTCATTAACAGTAATCTTACCTTGTAGTAGTTCTAATCTTTTTATAACATCTTTAAATAGATCATCTGAATTTCCTGCACTTGTAGCTAAATCTAGCTTTTTTTCACTGTATTTGACAAAATCTATGGTATCAATAATCTCTTCGTGGATAGGACTTGAAGAAGTTTTTTGACCATCAATTACATGCTTTTGAGAAATGTCATCATCTGTTTCGCTTACACTTGTATTTTCAAAATCGGAGTCTGATACTTGCTTTAGCAGAGTGTTAGATGAATCAGAGTCTGAAAAGTTACTTCCATCATCAGAAGATTCGCTTGAATCACTGTCATTATCAATTTTTAAATCGCCATCTTCATGAGCTTGATCGCCTTTTATAACACTAAGTTCTTCAATTTTTAACACTAGTGATTCTATAAACTCCTGAGCATCAATATCATCATCTTCCATTAGATTTTCAAGTTTATCTATTATTTCATCTTTGAAGTCATTTATATTTTCTTTCTTCTCATCATTTTGTTCATTTTCATCTATAGATTTATCATCTAATAAAGTAGAGACTTCTTTTTCCTCGCTATTATTATTAGCATTTTCATTTGAATCATCTATTTCATTATACTTATCTATTTCTTTAGAAATATTAGTATTTATAACTTTAAGAATGTCATTTAAAAATTCACTATAGTCACTTAAAAAAGAAGTATCAAATTTCTCATCCATTAGTTTTTTGAATTCATCCATTAACTTATCTTTCAAATATAATGTAAGTAAAAGTTTATCTGATTTAGAATCTTTCATTTTTTCTTCTATTAAAAGTTTTAAAATCTCTATTTCGTTTATATTAATGGAATTTTGTTTGTCTTCAATAGTATTTGTTGATTTTTTTGACAGATTATCGATTTCTTCTTTTATAGAAGAAAGTTCATTTGAGTATAGTTCATTATTTTCATAATAGTTAGAAATATCAATTATATGATTAGTTCCTTTTAAACGAATAAAAATTTGATCCATAAAATATTTGAGTACAAGGTATGTTTCGAAGGTAGAACCAGTGGTTCTAAATGTTAATTTTTTATATCCTATAGAGTCAGTAATTTTTTCAAGTAAAAATGAATGTATACCGTACTGCTTATTTATAGTAACTATATGTTTATAAAAAATGTAAAATAAGTCTTCTGCAAAAAATTCCAAATCTTTATTTGCTTTATAAAACCTTAAATTGTATTCTTTTAGTAAGTTAGATTCATTTAATATTTCTTTAAAAAATTTTTCGTCAAGTATGTTATGAATTACTAGACTTCCTTTATTATATGTGACCAAACGCTCACCACCTTTTGCTATTAATAATATTAGTTTAAGTGTGCATAAGAAAAAAGTTCCTAATTACATTTATATCATGTTATTGTTAGATAGAGGGCTTAAACCGTAAATGTTTAATAAATTTAATATAAGGTATATATAAAATTAATAGTTTTAAAAATGAGATGTTTCAATTAATTAACAAGGGTATTGGTAACGAGTAACGAAAGTATAACTAAAGAATACTGAAAATTTAGAGTATTGCCACAAAGGTAAAAAGCTTGAAAAAAAGAATTAATAATAATAAGGACTATGAATATATATAATTTATATATGCATGGTCACTAAAAATATAATAAGCAATACATATAAATTAATTATCCTACTAAAGCTAATGGATAAAAGAGATAGAAGCTTTGGTCAATACAGTTGGGGGTGTCTTAATGAACGAGTATGAATATTTTAAACCTGAAAGTCTAAAAGAAGCATCAGAGTTACTTCTAAAGTACTCAGGTGAAGCGAGCATTTTAAATGGTGGTACAGATATTATAGTTAGAATGAGAGATAATCACTTAAATCCAAAAGCGCTTGTAGATATTAAAGGTATAAGTGAATTATCAAAATTAACTTTTGATGAAGTAAACGGATTATTTATTGGTGCTGCTGTAAATCTTAATGTGATTGGCGATAATGCTGATGTACAAAAACATTATCCTTACTTTGCACAAGCTGCTTTTTCTATTGGATCAAGACAAGTTCGAAATAGAGCTACTTGCATAGGTAACATTTGTAATGCATCACCTCTTGCGGATACAGCTACTCCACTTGTATCACTAAATGCTACAGTTCTTATTTATGGACCTGATGGTGAAAAAGAAGTTCCTATTACAGAGTTTTTCGTATTTGTAAGAAAAACTATTCTTAAAAATGGTGAAATTGTTAAAGGTATAAAAGTTCCATTTTCAAAAGATGCAAAAGGTATATTCTCTAAAATGTCGAGAAGACGTGAGGTTGATTTATCAACTGTATGTTCTACTGTTATTAAAGATAATGATAAATACATGATATCTTTCGGTGCTGTTGCTCCAACTCCTATAAGAGCTCCTAAAACTGAAGAATACTTAAATAATAATACTTTAAGCGAATCTGTTATTGAAAAAGCATGTGAAATAGTCTCAAATGAAATTGCTCCTATAGATGATATTAGAGCATCAAAGGAATATAGAAAAGAAATGGCTCGTGTAATGTTAAAAAGAAGTTTATCTGAATTCATTTAATATTTAAAAGGGGATAATGTTATGAAATATAAAGTTACTTTTATGCTTAACAATGAAAAAATCGAACATGATGTTGATACACATTACACACTTCTTAGAATGCTTAGAGAAGACTTTGATCTTACAGGAGCAAAAGAAGGTTGTGGAGCTGGCGAATGCGGTGCTTGTACAGTTATTATAGATGATGTTGCAGTAAATGCATGTCTTGTTATGGCTCCTGAAATAGATGGTACAAATATAGTTACGATAGAAGGTTTATCAGTTGGAAGAAAACTTGATCCACTTCAAGTGTCATTTATAGAAAATGCTGCACTTCAGTGTGGTTATTGCACTCCTGGTATGATTATGACTGCAAAAGCTTTATTGAATGAAAATCCAAATCCTACTAGAGAAGAAATAAAAAAAGGTATAAGTGGCAACTTATGTAGATGTACTGGATACAAGAAAATAATAGAGGCTATCGAGACTGTTGCAGAAGGAAACTACGGGGAATAGGAGAGTGCTACTATGAAGTTTGTTGGTAAAAGTATAAAAAGAGTTGATGGAATAAAAAAAGTTACCGGTTCATTAAAATACGTTGATGATATGAAGTTACCAAGAATGCTATATGCAGGAATTAAAAGAAGTCCATATGCTCATGCAAATATTATAAGTATAGATACTAGCGAAGCTGAAAAGCTAGCTGGTGTAAAAAATGTTATAACGGGTGAATACTACACTAAGCGTGGTGGATTATACCTTGAAGATAAAAACTTTTTAGCTGTTGGTAAAGCTCGTTATCGTGGAGAAGCTGTTGCTGCGGTATCAGCTACTACACCAGAAATTGCTGATAGAGCAGTTGAACTTATAAAAGTTGTATACGAAGAGTTGCCAGCGGTTACAAATGCAGTTGAAGGTATGAAGGAAGATTCTCCACTTGTTCACCCTGATTTAGGTGAATACAAATGGGCTCCGGTTTTCTTTCCAGTGCCAGGTACAAATATCAGTAATCACTATAAACTTAGAAAAGGTAATGTAGATGAAGCCTTTAAAAATGCAGATGAAATAGTGTCAAATGTATTTGAAGTTCCACACGTACAGCATGTTCCAATTGAGACACATACAGCAATCGCTCAAATGGATGCAGACGGGTTTGTAACAGTATGGGCAAGTTGTCAGTCGCCATACGCTGTTAGACAAGCTTTATCTGAGGCATTTGATATACAGTTAAATAAAATTAGAGTAATTTCACCAGCGGTTGGTGGTGGTTTTGGATCTAAAGCAGGAACAACACTTGAGGGTATACTAATTCCGCTTGCTATGATGAGTAATGGAAGACCAGTAAAACTTACTTATAGCCGCGAAGATGAATTTCAAAATGCTTATGTAAGACAGGGATTACATGCAAAGATTGAAACAGCAGTTAGAAAAGACGGTAAAATCCTTGGAGTTAGAAATGAATTTATCTGGGATGGAGGAGCATATACTGAGTATGGTGTAAATATTGTAAAGTCAGCTGGATACGCTTCGGCAGGACCATATGATATAGACAATGTGCATACTGATTCTTACTGTGTTTATACCAATCATCCGGTTGGTGGACCCTACAGAGGGTTTGGTATGTGTGAAATTCACTTTGGTATCGAACAGAATTTAGATATGATTGCCAGAAAGCTTGGAATTTCTCCAATAGAGATGAGAAGAATTAATGGTATGAAGCCAGGTGGAACAACAGCTACAGGCGAGGTTGTTGAAGTTTCAGGTCTTCAAGAGTGTCTTGAGCAAGCAGCTAAAGATATAGAACTTGATGTTAAGACTTTTTCTGACTCGCCAAATAAGGTTCGTGGTAAAGCGATTGCATGTGGATGGAAAGCTCCATCAATGCCAAATAACGCAGCTTCTTCAGCAATTATTAAGTTAAATGAAGATGCTACAGCCCACCTACTTATAAGTGCGCAGGATATAGGTCAGGGATCTGATACTGTTATGACTCAGATTGCTGCAGAAGTACTATCTATAGAGCCTGATAGAATTACGGTAAGAACTGGTGATACTGATCACACACCATATGAGTGGCAAACAGTGGCGTCAAGAATAACATATTCTGCTGGTAGAGCAGTTGTTGAAGCTTGTG
>JBARWW010000161.1:0-8990 GCA_049647005.1 Acidaminobacteraceae bacterium
CACACTTATGTTTTTTGTTGGTTTTCCATGTGATGGTAGATAAATCGAGTGTTTCATTGTTAACATGCGTTTTTTACACTCAAGGTCTTTTGTTAAATCATATGAGAAAAGTATCTTCATCTGTTCGAGTTCTGATTTGCATACATAGGCGTCAGCAGTGAAAAAAACATCATCAGGTGTTACAACTCCAATTTGATTTGGACTATGACCAGCCAAGTTAATTATATTAAAGTCTATCTTATCAATTGTAAGCTTTTCATGTTCATCAACTATATAGTCAACTTTTGAACCTTCAATATGAACATTTTTAAAGCTAGTAAAAGGTGCTGAAGGATGAACGAACATACTAGCAAGATCTGGCCTCTCTATAAATGTATCTTCAAATTTTGATGCATATATAAGAGAGCCGAATTCTTTTTTTAGTAGATAGTTTCCACCCATATGATCACGATGACCATGTGTATTTATAACTGCGATTACATCGATTTTTATTGATTTTAAGAAGTCAACTAGTTCGATTGCATATTTCCCACTAAAGCCAGAGTCAATTAGTAGGCATTTATTAGTACTCATTTTATAAAGCCCAATATTTACGACACTTTTTATATAATAAGTATTTCCTTTTAGATGTATAAGTTCCATAAGATGAGTACCTCCTTAATCTATATTTTTTTAACTAGCTTCCACTATATCGAACTGACTATTATAAAGATTAGCGTAAGCACCGTTTCTTAATAAAAGCTCAGTGTGATGACCTTGTTCAACTATATCACCATGTTCCATAACAAGTATTAGATCAGCATCCCTAATTGTAGATAATCTATGAGCGATTATAAAACTTGTTCTATCTTCCATAAGGTTATTCATAGCTCTTTGAATTTGAATCTCAGTTCTTGTATCTACGGAACTAGTTGCTTCATCAAGTATTAAAATCTTAGGGTTTGATAATATAGCACGAGCAATTGTTATTAGCTGTTTCTGACCTTGAGATACGTTTGATGCGTCCTCATTAAGCATCATATTGTATCCATCAGGTAACATATGAACGAAACTATCTACATGAGCAGCTATTGCAGCTTCAATTACTTCATCATCACTTGCGCTAAGTCTACCATATCTTATATTTTCCATAATAGTAGAGTTGTAAAGCCATGTATCTTGAAGAACCATTCCAAAGTTCTTTCTGAGTTCATTTCGTGTAAAGTCTTTAATATCCGTATTATCTATTAGAATAGAACCATCATTAACATCATAAAATCTCATTAGTAGCTTAACCATTGTAGTTTTACCTGCACCAGTTGGGCCAACTAAAGCAACTTTTTGGCCTGGTTTAATAGTAGCCGAGAAGTTATTTATGATTATATTTTCTTTGTTATATCCAAAGTTAACATTTTTAAATTCAACATTACCCAATAGATTGTCAATAATTACTGGATTTATTGTTTCAATTATTTCTTCACTCTCATCTAAAAATTCAAATACTCTCTCAGCAGCAGCAGCAGTTTGCTGAAGAACGTTTGATGCATTTGCAAGTTGAGATATAGGCATTGTAAAGTTTCTTACATATTGCACAAATGCTTGTATATCTCCTACTTCAATAGTTCGTTTTGCAGCTAATGCTCCACCAAGTACACATACTGCAACGTAGCCCATGTTGCCAACGATTGTCATTGCAGGCATCATAAGTCCTGATAAAAACTGTGATTTCCAAGCTGTACCATAGAGTTTATCATTTAGTTCTTCGAAAGTCTTGGCACTTTTTTCTTCACCATTAAAAGTTTTTACAACTACGTGGCCAGAAAACATTTCTTCGATATGGCCATTAACATTCCCTAAGTATTTTTGTTGATCTTTAAAATGCTTTTGAGATCTTTTAACTATAAATAATACTATAACCATTGAAATAGGTATTATGAAAAGTGCGATTAGCGTCATAGAAAAACTTATACTAAGCATCATAATAAGTACACCAACAACAGTTGTAAATGAAGTTATAATTTGAGACATGGATTGATTAAGTGTCTGACTAACTGTATCAACATCATTTGTAACTCTTGATAATACTTCACCATGACTTGTTTCATCAAAGTATTTAAGAGGCATTTTATTTATTTTTTTAGATATATTTTTTCTCATGTTGTAACTTACTTTCATAGATACACCCGACATAATGAAACCTTGTATATATGAAAATACAGTGCTGAGTCCATATAGTACTAATAGTGTTAACATAATAGTAGCAATACTATCAAAGTTAATTCCATCACCATTTCCACTAACTGAAGAGATTAAACCCTTAAAGACTTCTGTCGTTGCTTTTCCAAGTAGTTTAGGACCATATATTCCAAATGCTGCACTAAGTATAGCAAATATAATAACTGTTATAATTGATGTTTTGTAAGGATCTAAATATTTAAGTAAACGCTTCATTGTTGGTTTAAAGTTTTTTGCCTTCTCACCACTCATAGACATACCACCGCCTGGTCCACGCCCTATTCCAGAGCTTTTTCGAGGAGATTTCATCTTATCTTGATTATTTTCACTCATTATAACTCCTCCTTTGACAACTGTGAATAAGCAATTTCTTTATATGTCTCGCAATACTCTAAAAGACTAATATGTGTTCCATTTCCAACTATTTTACCGTCTTCAAGAACTATGATTTGATCGGCATTTTTAATAGTAGATATTCTTTGAGCAACTATTAAAAGCGTGCTATCACCAGTTTTATCTTTTAAGGCTGCTCTTAGAGATTTATCTGTTTTAAAATCAAGTGCTGAAAAACTATCATCAAACAAATATATTTTAGGCTTTTTTATAAGAGCCCGAGCAATAGATAATCTCTGCTTTTGACCACCAGATACATTGTTTCCACTTTGAGAAATTCGAGCTTTTAGCCTTTCTTCCTTTTCTTCTACGAAATCTGTCGCCTGAGCTATTGAAATAGCTTCATTCAGTTCTTCTTCGCTAGCGTTTTCACGAGCAAACTGAAGATTACTTACTATATCACCACTAAAAAGTGATGCTTTTTGAGGAATGTATCCAATCTTAGATCGTAAGTCACTTTGCATTACCTCTCTAATATCTATACCATCTATTAATATTTGTCCATCACTTACATCATAAAGTCTTGGGATTAAATTTATTAAAGTTGTTTTACCAGAACCTGTAGAACCTATTATTGCCGTTGTTTGACCAGGTTTAGCTATAAAGTTTATTGACTTTAACATGTTTTCCTCAGCACCAGGATATTTAAATGAAACATTTTTGAATTCTATAGTTCCATCAATTTTTTCTTTAAATATTTTTGGCTTTTGTGGGTCATTAATATCAGATTTTGTATTTAAAACTTCAACAATACGACCAGCTGCAACTGACGCTCTTGGTATCATGATAAACATCATAGACATCATTAAAAATGCCATAATAATCTGCATCGCATACTGCATAAATGCCATCATATCTCCAACTTGCATATTTGAGTTAGCTATCTCATGAGCTCCAACCCAAACGATTAGTATCAATACACTATTCATAATAAACATCATCATAGGCATTAAAAATATCATAACTCTACTTACAAATAAATTAGTATTTGTAAGATCTTTATTTGCCTTGTCAAATCTATCTTCTTCAAAACTTTGAGTATTAAACGCTCTTATAACCATCATACCAGTTAGATTTTCACGCATTACAAGATTAACTCTATCAACTAATTTTTGAACAATTTTAAATTTTGGCATTGCAATTCCAAATACAATTGCAATCATTAATACTAAAATCCCTACTGCAAGCGCAATTATCCATGACATTGAGCTATTGCTTTCAAGAGCTTTAAGTATTCCACCTATAGCTAATATAGGAGCGTAAAACACCATTCTTATCATAATGACCATAAGTGATTGCACTTGCATTACATCATTTGTGCTTCTTGTAATTAAAGACGCTGTTGAAAACTTATCAAACTCTGTATTTGAAAAGTGACTTATTTTATTAAATAGCTCGCGTCTAAGGTTTCTACCAAGTCCAGCAGCTACTTTTGAAGCAATATATCCAACAGCAATAGAAGCAAGTGCTCCTAGTAGTGTTATGCCAAGCATTATAAATCCAGTTCTAAATATATAGTTGCTTCTAATTTTATCTAAATCAACACCCATATCCGCGTATAGGCTTAGAGTAACATTTGCACCAGCTTGAATTATCATATTATCGCCCATAGAAGCAAACTTTTCATTTGAATCATCAAGCATTTTAATTATTTGTTCAGATGGAAGGGCTTGTAGTAGAGCAAATATATCAGTTCCAGCAGGGAAGCTTTTCCCATTTAAAACTATATCTTGATTATTTGCACTATCCATAGCCTGAGATATTCCTTCTACAGCTAGTAGAGCTTTTGACATAGAAATCTCAAGTGTATTATCATCTTCATCTTTAATTAATTCTTTTAAAACATAGATAGACTCATTATTCAAATTTTTATAAACCTTTGAAATTTCATCATATTTTATAGACATAGGCTCATAAATTTCATATGCATTATTTACAAGAATCTTATCTTCATCAATTAGAAAGAGATTTATTTTTTCAAAGTCTGAACTCTTTATAACAGATGGTATAGCGTTATCATTTCCACCCTGCTGTATTCCTATATTTACAATGTTAGACATGTAATCAGGAAGAGCTAAGTCTGCCATAGCTTGACCATAAAGTAAGGCAATAGCGAGAATTAATAGTAGTGAAAAAGGTTTTAAATACTTTAGTAATTTAAGCATTATTTTTTCTCCTTCGTTTGAGTGCTAAGTAAGTTGTTTAGTATACTAATGCCAGAGGCAATAGTGTCAAGTTCGTCTTTTGTTGCTTGACTAAGTGCATCTGTCATCAAAGTACTAATTATATCTTCATGTGCTACTAACTTTTGCTTCATAAGGTCTGTAAGAATTACGTTCACAACACGTCTATCGCTACTTGAGCGTACTCTTTCTACTAGACCTTGAACTTCCAAACGATCTACTATGCCTGATACAGTGCTATTTGATAGTCCTAATTTTTCACTTAGTTCACTTATTTTTAAAGACTTATGTTTTTTTACAATAAAAACGAGCATTCCCTGTGGACCTGTAAGTTCAATATCTTTAAAGTGCTTATGCATTTTACTTTTAATTTCAGATTGAATAGATTTCAAATTCATAAGAACTTCATACATTTCTTCTTTGCTATTCATAATTCACCTCTCTTTTTAAAGTTTTATTGATATAACTTCTTGTGCTTTTAATTGTTTAGCACAGTATGTTTCGCATACAACTATTTCGTGTACGAAGTATATATTATACTATTTAAATTTATTATCAATAGACTTTATAAAAAATTTAGATTTTATTTATCAATAAATATGAAAAGACATTTTTTAATAATCAAAAAAGCAGTGTACAGTTTCACATATTAAAATATGCGAAATCTGACACTGCTTTTATTTCGATCTAAGCAAATATTAGCTAAAATCATCATATGATTTATTTCAACTTTTGTTAAATAAATCTATTTAGATAGTCCATTGACCATGAATTATTCCCACAAGATACCATGTGTTATTGTGCTGTTCAAATGCTAATACTAAGCTACTCCAGTCCATACCATCATATTGTTGGTCAAAACCAGTGAAATGAAATTCAATAAATTGTCCATTTGGATATGCTACTGAAAAATTATTAATCATATTGCCTGTTCCAATTGCGTAGTTATTGCCATACATATGTGGATTTGCAAAATCATGATTGTAGATAAATTCATTATAATAGTCATCAAAAACTAAATTTATTGGATCACCAGAACCGTCATAATTTCCCCAAAGGTAAACATTTGGATTCCCAGATAAATTTTGAAACTGTGGTGCTTGAAAAACCTGATCGTTTTGTATATCTATATAACTATAGGGACTAAATCGCACACCATTATTTGGATGTACATATACATTAAGGTCTGAAAAGTTTTCAGCTTCAATAAGCTCTATAACAT
This sequence comes from Acidaminobacteraceae bacterium, assembly GCA_049647005.1. Lineage (GTDB taxonomy): Bacteria > Bacillota > Clostridia > Peptostreptococcales > Acidaminobacteraceae > JBARWW01. The sequence continues at coordinate 6,013 of JBARWW010000161.1, forward strand.
CCAGCGCAACTGTCATTAATGAATCGCCAGATGCTGGACCTATTGATAACGGGGCTGGATCCTCTTCATTATCTAGTTCTTGGATTTTGATTTCTAAGTTTTGTAGCTTTTTATTTAATCCATTTATAACTTCTTCTTTATCAGAAAGCTGTGTTTGAAGAGATTCAACAATGTCATTATCTACATTTTTTGAAGGTGCACAACTAGATAATACCAAAACAAATATTAACAATATACTAGTAAACATCATTTTTTTATTTAACATAAACTCATATCTCCTTGTATTTTTCTACATAGATTATATATACCTTTTTTATAATTTCATAATCTCACAGCGATTTTTTCCATTAACTTTTGCCGCGTACATTGCCTTATCTGCCTCTATAGTCAATTGTTCGATGGTAAAATCTTGATTTGAGCCTACATATGCAATACCAATGCTAATGGTTACAAAGCCAAGTTTAATTTTCTTATTTTCTATCTTCAAATTTTCTATAGATATTCTTATAAGTTCTGCTCTCTCGAATACTTGATCTATGTTCAAATTCATGATTGCTACAACAAATTCTTCACCACCATAGCGTGCCAATAAATCTGTTTTTCTATTAAGACAGCTTTGCATTGTTTTTGCAATCTCGATACTACTAATAGTAGCGTCCATATCAATGTAATTTTCAAATTCTCTAAATAATCATTCATCATCAATACAATATATATATCCCAGTCTAGGTTTTCATAAGTATATTGCATTTTTGTTAAAATATATTGTTTATTATTAATTTTTAAGTCTTTATTAAAAGATTGATTGGCTGATAAAATAGATTTTATTACTACGTTATCTACATCTCTAATAGATAAATTGACAGATTTATTATTTTCTAATCTAAAAATATTATCGTCTGTTGTTGTTGCTACAAGATGTTCATTTTGATCTACAATAAATACAAGGCCGTTATTTCCAATAGCTAGTTCCCTAAGTGATTCACCTAACCACGTTAATAATAGGTCAACACCAAAAACACCAACTAATTCTTTCTCTTCATAATATGGAAGGCTTGCAGTAATAGTTGGTTCTTTAAATAAAAAATGACTGTAGATTGAACTAAATACCGGACTTTTAGAGACTTGAGCACTTGTATACCACGGTCTAATTCTAGGATCAAAATTCTTAAATACCTGAGTCAAGTTATTGGCACTTCCATAATCATCAACACGATAATATTCGGAATGTCCATATGTTGATGCGTTGTTACGACCTATATCAATGCTTCCATCTTTATTACGTCTAGCCCCATAAAATTCACCACTAGTTAGTCCAACATATGACATGGCAACATGAGGATAATTTTTAACTATCATAGCAAAAAAACGTTCTCTATTTTGCTTATCTTCAATATTTAGTAGACCACTTTTCGTTGCATCGTAGGATATATGGGTAAGTTGTAAACCTTCGCCAAGACGCGTATCAAGTTCTCGATCCAAAATGGTCAACATTTCATTTTGAAGTTCAGCTAATACTTGGTCTACCATTTTTTGACTCTGAATGATAAACATACCTAGCATCAAAACAGCAGTGAATAAAAAACTTATTATAAAAGGCCCTAGCAAATCTCGCCTTATGGTCTGTTTCCTTTTATGAAATGTTATTTTAATAAATGCCAACCCTCTATATACGTTAAACTCTGTATTTTTAAAATTTTGGAAGTGATTGATATAAATATTTGAGTTTTATTAAAGCTAAATTTGAGTTAAAATTATTATGTTTTCTAGATAATAAAAAAATGCATATTAATATACACATCTTTTGCGAAAATCTGCTTCTATCTTAAAATTACTGCTTTTTTTTAATATATAATCAATTTTCCTTTGACTATATATACCCATAAATCAATTACATATAAACAATTAAATATATTTAATAGCATTTCGTGCTTTAATCGTTGCTAAGTTTAATATGTTTATATTTATATGAAAAAAGTTTTTATTTGATATTTGTTAGTCCGATTTTGATGGATTAGTTACTATGCTATATATCTCATCAATTGCAATGCTCGTGCCATCTATCATGTGAATTTCTCTTATATATAAATCAAGCTTCTTAATTCTTCCAACCTGAGTTATGTATTTACCACCAGTCTTTAACTTATCTGCTTTAAAGTACACAATCTCTACATCTTTTTTATTTGGCAACGTAGTCTCAATCTCTCTTAACTGATCAGTTATGACTAATTTCCCAACTTCGCCAAGTTCTTTCTTTTGATCGGTATATCGCGACGCTTCTTTAGTGGCAGCTTGGTGTCCAACTACAGCAGCAAATGGGGCGAATTGAGCCGCTCTACTTGCTAACGTCATTTGTGCTCTTCTACTAGAAACATGATGGGGCAAATGAATTATGTCTTCATAGGCCTTTAATTTAACATCAATTTTTTTCATTATTACTTCTCCTATAACACGTGTATTGATCTTAAGTTTATGCTTTATGGCCGCCAATCTGATTATTTCGATCTTTGCTTGTAGCACCATCTTGTAAATTAGTACCTTTTAAGATAGCATTTTTTCCGTACCTTTTCTTAAGACCTAGCATAGCGTGTTGTAGATTTTTCTCTTTAGCAAGCGCTAAGGACTCTTTTTGATCATTTATTTTTTTCAAATCATAATCAGTAAATAAATCCAGCTGTTCGTATGTAGCTTGATCGCTAACTATTTTTTCATCTACAATATGATTGGCGACAATGTTGACCCTTCGAATAAGTAGATTTGGATTTACAATCTCATCAAATAAATCCATGATTTTTTCCATAATCAACTTAGTGGATGAAGTCATTCTACTTAGATTAACAGTTCCATGTGCATGCCTCGGAACTTGCCGGCCATAATAATCTGTTTTTACTTCTCCATCATAAATCTTACGAATATCAGGGTTTGATAGATTTGAAATGTCATATCCTACAGTAAGTACTATCTGGTCTGTCATAAGA
>JBARWW010000162.1:0-12997 GCA_049647005.1 Acidaminobacteraceae bacterium
TTTTTTAATTTTGAACCACCTGGCATCATCTCTAAATCCTTGTCAGTTAGTGTGTTTGTAACAAATAACATAATAAAGTAACTTCCACCACCAATAACTACTGCAAGAGCTGTAGCCATTCTATCAGATACCACTAAAGCTAATATAATATAAGTTAATTTAACTGCAAGTCCCATAACCGCAACCGATATTATTGGTTTTAAGAATACATTTTTAAAGCTCAAAGTAATCTTAGTTTCTTTAACCATCATAGTAAAGTTAAGTATAGCTGCTAGTGCATACGCCGATACTGTTGCTATTGCAGCACCCTTTATATTTAATACAGCAACACCAACTAAAACATAACTTAAAACTGCTTTTAAAATAGCACTAAAGAATAAGTTTTTCATTGGTATAGATTGTTTTCCAATACCTTGTAATATACCTGTCGTGATCTGGAACATAGATAGAAATACAACACCCCATCCAAGTATTCCAAGTACAGCACCTGTGTTTGAAGCAATGTTCATCTGCATTGGATATAGTAGTTTCATAATACCCTCTGATAATAGGACAAGCCCAACACTAGACGGAAGACCTATTATAAGTGCTAGTCTTATTCCAGCTTCAATTGTATCATCGCGTCTAACCTTATCACCCAGTGTTACAAACTGAGATATAGCAGGAACAATACTTATCTGAACAGCCGCAGTTATTACCTGCGGAAGGTTAACTACTGTCTGTGCGTATCCTGTAAGCTGTCCGTATAGTCTATTAGCATCTTGACCCATATAACCAATGTCATTAAGTCTTCTCATAACTATAGCTAAATCAAACACTGTCATTACAGGTAATATCGATGCTCCTATAGTAATTGGTATCGCTACCATCATAAGTCTTTTTACAATACTCTTTGAAGCCTCATCATCATGTGGAACAAGCTGTGTAAAATCACCAGTATTTTTATATTTTATAAACAAAACAAAGATAAGTATACTACCAACAATACCACCTACAGTTGCTCCAAACGTCGCACCTGCAGCTGAAAATTCAAGACCTTTGGAAACTAGCATAAATGCTAGCGAAAGACCTACTGTAACTCTTGCAAACTGTTCTATTACTTGAGACCAAGCGTAAGCTTCCATTCTCTGATACCCTTGAAAATATCCTCTGAAAACTGACATAATAGATACAAAAAAAATAGCTGGAGCAATTGCATACATTGAGTATACAGCCTTTTCATTTTTTACATAATGAGCAAGTGTTGGTGCTGAGAATATAAGAGCAAGCGAAATCATTCCACCTACAACCATCATAAGTGAAAGTGATACTTTTAGTATCCTATTTGCTCCTATATGATCACCAATCGCTACTTTTTCTGAAACAATTTTTGCAATTGCAGTTGGTATACCAGCCGTTGCTATAACCGATAAATATATATATATTGGGTATGCACTTTGATAGTAGCCCATACCTAGATCACCAATTTTATTTGCAAGTGGTATTCTAAATGTAGCTCCTATGACTTTTATAACAATCGCAGCTATACCAAGAATTGCGGCTCCTTTTAAAAAGGAATTTGACGATTTTTGTTTTTTCACCTTTTCCATATATCCTCCTAAGTCTTTTAAAGTTCTAGAATCATTTTATCAGAAAAAAAAAATATTGAAACTTAAAAACATTAATTGTAATTATTTTCACACTTTTTCTTAACATATCAATATATTTAATAAATAGCATCATATTATTTATTACTAAACTTTCATTACGACTCTATAAATACAATAAAAAAATCACCTATCTCTAGGTGATTTCTAAAACATATAATAAATTTTATGTTATTAGTTCTTTAGAAGACCTTCATTTTTAACTATTATAGCTTGATCTTTGAATTCCATTATCTTTAATTCATAAGCTTCTTTTGACATATTATCAACAATTGAAGATTTGTAAAGCTCAATTTCACTATCTGTAGATCCATTTTTTATCATATCATTAATAGTTAATTTATCATCAACCTTAATAATATGGTAACCAAATTGTGATTTAACTGGTACAGAAACCGCTCCAACTTCACTAGAAAATGCAACTTGCTCAAATTCTGGAACCATAACATTTCTTGGGAAATATCCTAAAGATCCTCCATTCACAGCTGAGCCTGGGTCTTTTGAATTTTCACTTGCTAAAGCTGAAAAATCTTCACCAGCGTCAATCTTTGTTTTTAACTCATCCGCTAATTCTTTTGAATCAACTAATATATGAGAAGCATTTACTTGAACTGTGTAAGTATCGTATAATTCATTAAGCTTTTCTTCATTAAGACTAACTTCTTCACTTACAATTCTTTTGAATTCTTGATTTAGAAGTTGAGCTTCAATTTCTTGTTTGATAAATGATTCGTTCAAACCATTTTCAGCATAAAATTCTTTAACTTCACCGTCTTGATCAAGAGCCTCTTCAAACTTTAGATATGATTCTTCAACATCAACCATTTCAACTTTAAAGCCAGTATCGTTAACAAATTCAACTATTAATGACTCTAAAATTAAGTTTTCTAGTATTTCTTCTTTTACTAGTTGCTTAACTGTTTTACCTTCTACCTCAGTAGTCCAAATCGTTTCACCATATAGATCATTATAACTTTTTTCAACTAAAGCAAAACTTTTATCAAAAGCTTCTGCTGTAATTATATTTCCGTTAACTGATGCTACCATGCTTTCATCCAATTTTACATTTGATCCACTGCTTTTCTCCGCTTGACATCCACCTAAAATAATACTCATTACTAGTGTCAAGATAAGGAGGCTTAAAGTGCTTTTTCTCAGTTTCATCCAAATCCTCTCCTCATATTAAACTCATTTTATTATATACCATATCAGTTGATAAGAATACCATTAATTTTTTCTAATACACCTATAATTTCCTTCAATCTATCCTCATTCGAAGCCTTTGACTTTCTATATCTATATCTTACATTTGGCTTGCTCCGTATATTGAATTTGATCCTCGATCCAAACATTTCCTCACACTTAGCAAGTGTATCAGGCGTTATAGGCGCATCATCATTTAGTCTAAATATAGCAGTATCATCAATTTCTCCAATAGATTTTATGCGAATCTTTTGACCAAGTGCTTTTGCATAAGATACTTCAAGTAGGTTATAGACGGACTGTGGAAGTGTTCCATACCTATCTTCAATCTCCTCTTCAATCCTATAGGCATCATCTCTATCTCTAATAGATGAAATCTTTTTGTATAGATCTAGTTTGTGCTCTTGAACTTTAACTAAAGTATCTGGTATAAATGCATTTATATTGAACTCTATAAGAGTTTCCATAGATTCTTCTACAAACTCACCTTTAGCTTTTCTTATAGATTCCTCTAGTAGATTACAGTATAATTCATAACCAATCGATGCCATATGACCATGTTGTTGCGATCCAAGTAGATTTCCAGCACCCCTAATTTCAAGGTCTTTCATGGCAATTTTAAATCCTGATCCAAGTTCAGTAAATTCTTTTATTGCTTTTAATCTTTTTTCCGCCACTTCACTAAGCATCTTATCCTTTTGGTATAGTAAATAAGCATAGGCAATTTTATTACTTCGTCCAACTCTACCACGAAGTTGATATAGCTGCGATAGACCCATTTTATCTGCATTATTTATGATTATAGTGTTGGCATTTGATATATCAAGTCCAGTTTCTATAATGGTAGTACAAACTAGAACATCAAATTCATGATTAGTAAATTGTATCATGAGTTTTTCAAGTTTTATTTCACTCATCTGCCCATGAGCATATCGTATATCTATGTCGGGAAGCATATCCTTTAGTTTAGCAGTTACACGATCAATATCCTTTACTCTATTGTGAACAAAAAATGCCTGACCTCCACGTGAAACTTCTCTATCTAGTGCCTCTGCTATTAAATTATCATCTGACTCAATAACATAGGTTTGAATAGGATATCTATCTTCCGGTGGATCTTCAATAACACTCATATCCCTTATGCCTATAAGCGACATATGGAGCGTTCTAGGTATGGGTGTTGCTGTTAAACTTAATACATCAACTGATTTTTTAAGCGTCTTAATAGCTTCTTTGTCCTTAACACCAAAGCGCTGCTCCTCATCTATTATAAGCAGACCTAGATCTTTAAAATCCATATCCTTAGAAAGAATCCTATGTGTTCCTATTATTACATCAACAACACCAGTTCTTACATTTTCGATAATTCCATCCTGCTGCTTTTTCGTTCTAAATCGACTAAGCATATCAACGCTCACCGGGAATTTAGAAAATCTGTCGCTAATATTTGTATAGTGCTGCTGGGCAAGAATTGTTGTTGGCACTAAAAATGCCACCTGCTTAGAATCCATAACCGCTTTAAATATAGCTCTTATAGCAACCTCAGTTTTACCATATCCAACATCACCACAAAGAAGTCTTTCCATAACACTATCTTTTTCCATGTCTTCTTTAATCTCAGCTATACATTTAAGTTGATCTCCTGTTTCTTCATATGGGAACATGTTTTCAAATTGCTTTTGCCAATCTGTATCAGGTCCATATGCATATCCCTTTTGATGAGTTCTTTGTGAGTAAAGCTCAAGAAGTTCATCAGTCATATCCTCAATAGATTTTACAACTTTTGCTTTAGCCTTTCTCCACTCTATACTACCCATTTTACTTAATTTTGTTTTATCTTCATCAGACCCTATATACTTTTGAAGAGAATCCATCTGTTCTACAGGTATATACAAATAATCTTCACCAGAGTATTTTATCTTTAGAAAGTCCTTTTTCATACCATCAACAGAAAGTTGCTCAATACCAATGTATTTGCCAATACCATGATTTTCATGTACAACAAGCGAACTGATGCTAAGCTCATTAAAGGACTTAATTATTTTATCTTTATTTTTTCTACGCTTTGATCGCTTTTTTATATCTATACCAAAGATTTCTTTTTCTGTTAATATGATTGTTTTAAATGTTGCAAACACATATCCTTGTCTAAGTGAACCTGAACCAATAACACACATTGAGGATTTTATTTCACCTTCAAATTTTGTATCAATAGTTGAAGCAATATCTAATTTGCTAAATTGTTCACTAAGTCTCCTGCATTTTTCTTCTCCATCTATAACAATTAGAATTTTATAACCTTTATATTTCCAGTTCTCTATATCTTTTTTTAGATTTTCAAGTTTACTATGATAAACAGGAGCCTCAATAGCTTTTATATGAATAATCTCGGATAATCTAAAATCTCCAACTTGTTTTTTTATATTATCAACAAGAACAAGATTCTTTTTTTCTAATTTCTTTTTTACAACATCATACTTAAAAAGTAGCTCGGCTTGTTCCCTAATAACAGATTTTTTTTCAAAGTAACTTGTAAATCGTTCTAAATAATCCTTTAGTACAATTTCAGCCTTATCTTCAAGGGCCATTGGATTAAGAAGTATAAGCGGAACTTCATCAGGTATATAATCCACTATAGAATTAAGTTCTTCAAATAAGAGCGGAAGAAATTTATCTAATCCATCTATATATTCATCATTTTCTAATTTATATACAACTCTATTAAGACTATCAACTTTCTTCTCATCCAATTTACGTCTGCTTACTATTGATTTCAATTTTTTAATTAGTGTGGATACATTGTCATCACTTATAACAAATTCATTAGATGATTTTATATCAAATGTTTCAATTTTTTTAGTTGATAACTGATTAGTTATATCAAACTCACGTATAGAGTCAATTTCATCACCAAAGAGTTCAATTCTAACTGCTGATTCAAGAGATGGTACAAAAATATCTACAATACCACCACGTATGGAAAACTGACCTTTACCTTCTACAAGATCAACTCTCTCATAACCAAGTTTAACAAGATATGATGGTAAAGTATTAACATCCAGTATGCCTTCAAGTGATATATTCATGCTTGTACTAAACATTTTTTTTGGAGCCATAACTTGTTGCATCGATTCTATCGTCATAATATATAAACCTTTTTCACAGTTTATCAATTTATTTATAACATCGATTCTTTGATTTTCAATTTCCTTAGAATGCGCAAAAGAATCAAAGAAGGTTATCTCCCTATGAGGAAAATGATAGACATCATCAACAAAAGTTCTTAAATCTTCAATTATTTTTTTTGCCTCGATCTCATTGTTTACTACTAAAACACTCATACCAAAATCAGTACTTAGACAAGCAGCTACATGTGCTACTACCGATTCCCATATACCATATAGATAAATTGGTGTTTGACCTGATTTCAGACTTTTTTTGAGTTCTGTATATTCAGTTGAATTTTCAAATATATTTATTAAAGATTTTCTCATATTTCACCTCACATTTACTTTTAGATTTTTATAGATATTTTACTACTTTTTATTAAATGCATTCATCGCTTTATCTACATCTTCTTTTAGTATTGTTACAATACTTTTAGAAGCATTTATCACTGCTTCTTCCATATAAGTAACTTCCGTTTTTGTAAATCTCTCTAATACATAATCCACAAGTGATCTATTAACAGGCTGACCAATACCAATTCTTATACGTGGAAAATCATCTTTTCCAAGTAAAGATAGAATATTTCTCATACCATTGTGGGTTCCACCACTACCCTTTTTACGTATTCTTATCTTACCAAGTTCTGTATCAATATCATCATATACAACTATTACCTTTTCAAGGGGGACATCATAGTACTTTACTATACTCAATACTGACTCTCCACTTAAATTCATGAAGGTTTGAGGTTTAACCAATATTACTTTTTCGCCGCCTATTCTTCCCTCAGCAATTAATGCTTTAAACTTTGGTTTTATAATTGGCATATTAAATTCTCTTGCCATATAATCTAATACTTCAAATCCTATATTGTGTCTTGTTGATTCATATTTTTTACCTGGATTACCTAGCCCAATTATAATGTACATATTATCCTACCTTTCAATACTAACTATATAATAAATTTATCCTATTTCAATTTTTCTTATAATTACCTAAACTTTTATCTGCTAAACATTCGCGCTTATTGACCACAAAAAAATTCCACCTATCAATCTAGGTGGAATTCTTTAAATCGTCTAATATTATATCATACTATTTTGTTTTTTTACTCTATTACACTTTAAATTTACTGATTTCACTATTAAGCTTCGATGCAATTTCATTTAATCCCTCTGCAGCTTTTGCTACTTCTTCAACAGCTAAACTCTGCTGTTCCATAGAAGCATTAACCTCTTCAGATGCAGCTGCAGTTTCTTCCGAAACAGCAGATATATTTTCAATTGCTTCAACAATCTTATCTTTATCTCCACCAAGTAAGCCGACAAAATTACCAATGTTCTTGATTAGTCCTGATATAGATTCAATTGACTTAGAAATTATATCAAATGAAACATTTACATCGCCAACAGCAATATTCTGCTCTTCAGAAATACCCTTCATCGCAGTCATACTATCAACCGTTTTAGTGCTATCAGTTTGAATATTTACCACAATCTCGCGAACTTCATCAGCAGCAGACGCAGATTCTTCTGCAAGCTTTCTAATTTCATCTGCAACTACAGCAAATCCTCTACCATGTTCACCAGCTCTTGCCGCCTCAATAGATGCATTAAGTGCAAGTAAGTTTGTTTGTACTGATATAGCGCTAATTGTGTCTAAAATACTTCCAATATATTTAGTTTTTTCATTAAGCTCATTAATCGATTCTTCAATTTTAACATTAGCTTCTTGATTTTTCTTAGTTTTATCTTTTAAACCTTCAATAGCTTTAAATCCATTTACATTTGCATCCACAACTTCTTTTGCACTCTCAAGCATTGAGTTTGTATTTCTACTTAACTCTTCAACTTTATCCGAAAGCTCTCTCGCAATCATCGAACCATTTTCAGCATCGTTTGCTTGATCTTGAGCACCTCTTGCAATATCTTCAACTGTTCTTGCAACTTCCTCAGCCGAAGCGCTAGTTTCCTGTGACGTGGCTGCCAAGTTTCCAGCAGAAGTTGTTAATTCATTTGAAACATTTTTAATATTGTTAACTAAACTTGCAAGTTCAGCAAGTGTATCTTCGAAGTATCTTCCTAAAATACCAAGCTCATCACTAGATTTAATATCGAATTTAGCTGTTAAATCACCATTCTTGATGTCTTCCATTTTGTGCAGAAGCTTATTAACATTTTTAGTTATTGCTTTGGCAAATAAATAGAAGATTATAAATCCAAGTATTAATAAAACTCCACCAACGATATATATGCCTTTTGCTACAGAATCGACATCACCTTTAATTTCATCTCTTGATATAGTTGTAACAATTTTCCATCCAAGTTTTTCCATAGTAGTAAAGGTTGCAATCTTCTCTACACCTTCATAATTGTATTCAACACTTCCTGTAGATCCAGAGTTAATCATATCAGCAAGTTCAGGAATCGGAACCGGTTCTCCCACCGCTTCTTCAACTCTATGTGCAATTACAATACCGCCGTTATCAACTAGGAAGGGATAACCTTCTTCACCAATCTTTATATCATTAATATTCTCAGCAACAGTGTCTAATAAAATATCTACAGACACTACACCTACAAATTCATTATCTCCAAATGTATTGTAAACTGGTTTTGCAACCGTAACAACCATTTTACCTGAAAATGCATCAACATAAGGATCGGTCCAAATTAATTCATCAGCAGCAACGGCAGCTTTATACCAACCTCTTGAAGTTGGATCATATCCACTTAAGTCAGTCGGTGGATAAATATACGTATCTTTTTCATGTGTACCAATATAGACAGCAATTACTTCTGGATTGTTTTTTGAGATGTTCTCAAATAGCTTAAGCATCCAATCTTTTGAATCTGGATAAGAAATTACCTGCTGAACGTTTGCATCATCACCGAGCAAGTTTGTAATAAACTCAAAAGTATCAAGATAATTTAATATTGATTCTTGTGTTTGATGAGTAAGTTGAATTGATGAAGCCTTTAGGTTATCTTTCAATATTGTGCTTGTTGCTCTAACAACTGAGAATCCCTGAACAACCACAGCTAACACTATTATTAATGTAAATACTGTAAGTAGTTTAGCACCGATACCCATACCACGCTTGACAGCATCCCTCGATAATACTTTTTTCTGCTCCTCTTTCATAAATGCACACTCCCCTTTTTTTAAAATCTCCCGTTTAGATTCCACTTAAAATTTAATTTTATTTATATGCAATGTATACCATTTTGATTCAATACAAAACATAATTTCGTCCTAATTTTAACACAATTTTTCAATAAATAAATTAAATTATGCAATATTCACTTCTTTTTCTATGAATTTCGACTTTTTTTGCAGTGTTTTTCGCTTGCGAACATAAAAAGTAATTTCACTATAAAATAAAAGAGCTACAATAATTTAAACAACTATTGCAACTCCTAATTTTTTTCATATTAGATTTATAAGTATTAATCAAATAATGTGCTTATTGAATCATTATTGAATATTCTTCTAATTGATTCTGCAAATAATGGAGCTACTGGTAAAGTTTTAACTTTTTCTGGTAATTCCCTAGTTGATAAATCAATTGTATCAAGAGTAACTAGTTCTGTTATAGCAGAATTTTCAATCCTCTCCATAGCTGGCCCAGAAAGTACAGCGTGAGTACAACATGCGTAAATTTCTTTAGCACCTAATTCACGAAGTGCGTTTGCAGCATTTACTATAGTTCCGGCAGTATCAATCATGTCATCTATAAGGATTACATTTTTGCCTTCTACATCGCCAATAACATTCATAATCTCACACATATTTGCTTGTGGCCTTCTCTTATCTATAATAGCGATAGGAGCGTTTAATCTATCAGCAAAGTTTCTACTTCTTCCAACACTACCTAGGTCAGGAGAAACAATAACTAAATCCTTAATTTCTTTCTTGATAAAGTACTCAGCAAGTATTGGTCCGCCTACTAAATGATCAAGAGGGACATTGAAGTATCCTTGAATTTGAGCCGCATGTAAATCCATAGTTAACACTCTATCTGCACCTGCCGCTGCAATTAGATCTGCTACTAATTTAGCTGAAATTGGATCTCTTGCTTTTGCTTTTCTATCTTGTCTTGCATAACCATAATAAGGAATTACAGCTGTTATTCTTCCTGCTGAAGCTCTTTTTAGTGCATCAATCATAATTAATAATTCCATAATATAAGTGTTTACATTTGGACTACTTGTTGATTGAATTACATAAACATCAACACCTCTTACAGTTTCATTAATATTAATTGAAATTTCGCCGTCACTAAATGCTGATACTGTAGCATCGCCTATTGGTAATCCCAATTCACTACAAATATCTTTTGCTAATTTACTGCTTGCATTACCAGCAAAAATCTTAATTTTTTTTCCCTTACTGTGCATGTTGAACCTCCTAATAATGTTTCACCCTAATTTCTTATTACTAAAGATAATTCTTATAAAAAACCCCATCTACCCAAATTTTAAGTTAACCTAAACTAAAACTTAAAACTTACGCTTAAGGTTCTATATTCTATAAACAAGAGGACGCTGACTATTTCTTAAATAGTCCACTTTTTTCTATCCAACCCTCTTTATTAACTTGTCTTGATCTAGCAACTGCAAGTGCTTTTGCTGGAACGTCTTTAGTTATAGTTGATCCGGCAGCTATATAAGCGCCTTCGCCAATCACTACTGGAGATACTAAATTTGAGTTACATCCAATAAACGCATTATCTTCAATTACGGTTCTTGATTTACTTACACCATTGTAATTTACAAATATAACTCCACAGCCGACATTCACATTATCGCCTATATCACCATCACCTATATAGGACAAATGCGACACTTTTGAGTTATTTCCGATATTTGCATTTTTAACCTCTACAAAATCTCCAATTTTTACATTTTCTCCAATGTTACTATTTGGTCTAAGGTAAGCATATGGTCCAATCGCTGTGTTTTTTCCAACACTACTATCAGTAATAGTTGAGCTAAATATTTTTGCTCCTTCACTTACTATACAATTATGAATTTTAGCATCCGGACCAATTTCACAGTCAGATGCAATTACTGTGTTTCCACTTAGGTAAGAACCTGGATAAATCACAGTATCATTACCAATAACAACATTTTGTTCAATATATACACTATCAGTATTTAAAAATGTAACACCATTAATCTGATGTTCATTAATAAGTCTTTTTTTCATAATTATTTCTGCTTCATAAAGCTGTACTCTTGAGTTAACTCCGAGAAGTTCATCATTATCTTCAATCATGTATGCCTGAACATTACTAGCTGCTTCATTTGCAATTTTTATAACGTCAGTTAAATAATACTCTCCCTGAACATTATCGATACCCAGTTTATCTAGGCTATCTTTTAAAAGTTTTCCAGAAAACATATAGATTCCTGAGTTAATTTCTTTTATTTCTCGTATTTCCTCACTTGCATCTTTTTGTTCTACAATGGCAAGTACAGAGTTATCATTACCTTTTACAATACGTCCATATCCAAATGGATTATCGAAGTGTGCAGTTAAAACCGCTGCGTCAGATTTAGAATTTTTATAAAAATCTATAAATGACTTTATAGTTTCACTCTTAAGTAGAGGTGTATCTCCACATAATATAAGCACATGGTCTTCATCGCCAATCATATCTTTTGCCATCATAACAGCGTGTCCTGTTCCAAGGATCTCTTCTTGAACTGCAAATAATACATCGCTGCCTTCAAGTGAATTCTTAACTTCTTCTCTACCATGACCAACAATTACAACTTTTTTTGTTACATTAACATTATCTAGTACATCAACAACACATTTAAGCATTGTTTTCCCTGTAACTTTATGCAAAACTTTTGGGATTTTTGATTTCATTCTTGTCCCTTGGCCTGCTGCCAAGATAATAGCAGTAAGATTCATATTTATCTACTCCAATTCTTTTTTTAGATTTCATTCACTGAATTATATCACTTTTATATTTAAATCTCTACTTTTATACATCTATTTTTGTCTTTTTCGACACATTTTGTTCGGGTTATTTAGTTTTTTTCCCTGTTTTTTCTATATAAATTAGATTTATTAATACTTTTTACAGAAAAAAGGTGAACCATTTGTAATAGTTCACCTTAGCTTAAATTATATATCAATATTTTACGTATGCAATATGTAGCAAATTACTCAACCGTATGTTCTTCAAACTCATGAAAAGTATTGTTTAGCTTCGCTTTTTCATATTCGCTAAAAATAACATCTTGAAGTGTACTTCTAGTCCCTGAATTTATAGGATGTGCAATATCTCTATAATCAGATTCCCCTACTTTTCTACTTGGCATGGCAACAAACAACCCATTCTGACCTTCAATAATCTTGATGTCATGAACAACAAAAGCATCGTCAAACGTTACCGATACAACCGCTTTCATTTTACCATCGTCTCTTAACTTTCTGATTCTTACGTCCGTTACATTCATTTCATTCCCTACCTTTCGTCTCATCATATTAGTCTATTTCTTCTGATATGCCTAAAGGTTTGAAAATCAATTACCATTTTTGTAAATATATTTAATTAATTTCCAAACTAATAATACTTTCTTCAAAAAAACGAAAACTCCTTTAATAAAAAATATTAAATTTTGGAAATTTTTATGCATTTGGTTATTTTAGTACCATTTTACTCGTATATTTTTTCATTAGGATAAATAATAATATTATTATCCTTAATTCCTTCAAGAAACAAAATTGATGTATAATCCTTAACCATTTTTTCCAGTGGAGTTTTAGTCTCCATAAGTACACACACGCCAGATACATTTGAATTAAGTTCTTTTACAATTTCAATCATACCCTTAATAGTTCCACCAGCTCTCATGAAGTCATCAATTATAAGTACATTAGAATCTTTTGGGATAGCTTTTTTTGAAACATACATAGTTTGTACTTTTCCTGTTGATCCAGAAACATAATTAATACTAAGT
>JBARWW010000163.1:0-7881 GCA_049647005.1 Acidaminobacteraceae bacterium
TTTGCTTTTTAGTTAATTTAACTTTATTTTTTTCAAAGACGAATGTTTAGACTGGTCTCTATTCATTTTTATAACTCAATCGACTTTGAATCACATATAACTTATATAGAATTCTAAATTTCAGAAGGTATATTTATACAGGGGGTATAATAATGAAAGAACTACTTTATTACATCGAACCAAAGGCTTTAACAATTAATGAATTATACAAGATTTTAACATCAAATCCAGCAATTAAATTTGTTTCGTTAACAGCAGTCGATTTAGGAAATAATCATACAGATGAGAGAATTCCAATCGAAATGGCTCTTCAAAACTTAGATGAATTTTTAACTGTTGGTGTACAAACAGATGGTTCTTCAGTAAACCTTCCAAAGATTGCTGAGATATATAATGCAAAAGTTGATATTATACCTGATAAAACGGTTAGATGGATAGTAGATTATAACTTTGACAATCTTGATATAAACACTAAATTACCATGTGGTACTTTAATAATTCCGTCTTTCCTAAAACATGAAGAAAAACGTGTTGGTTCAAGATCAGTTCTTGATCGTGCTACAAAACACTTTAGTGAAGTTGTCGGTGATATTATAAACGGAAGTGATTTTGCAAAATCAGAACTTGGAATAGAGAATGGTGATTTAGTTGATAAAGTAATCATTACTTCTGCTACCGAACTTGAATTCTGGGTAAAGACACCTGATCATAGAAGTGACATCGAGAAACTTACTACTTCACAAGTTTTAAAAGAACAATACTGGAAAAAAACTGTTGGACCAGTGAGAACTTCACTTGAAGCATCACTTGAAGCTTTAAATAAATTTGGATATGTTGCTGAAATGGGCCATAAAGAAGTCGGTGGTATTCCATCTAAGTTAGCTGGAATGAGCAAATATACTCACATTATGGAGCAACTTGAAGTTGACTGGAAATACGATCATGCTCTTCAAACAGCAGACAATGAATTATTAGCAAAAGATATTATTAAAGAAGTATTTGTTAAACAAGGACTTGAGGTTACGTTTGATGCTAAACCAATCGAAGGCGTTGCTGGAAGCGGTGAACATCATCATATAGGTGCTGTTTTAAAACTTAAGAGTGGAAAAACACTTAATTTATTTGCACCACAAGATATGAGTGCTCAGTACATGAATCCAATCGGATTTGGTGCTCTTATGGGATTACTTAAGAACTATGAAGTTATTAACCCATTCATAACTTCTACAAACGATGCATTTAATCGATTAAAGCCTGGTTTCGAGGCTCCAGTTTGCACTGTATGCTCACTTGGACATACGACAGAAAGCCCTTCTAGAAATAGAACTGTACTAATTGGTCTTGTTAGAGACATCAACAACCCTCTTGCAACTAGATTTGAAATTAGATCTCCAAATCCTAATACAAACTCATACTTAACTCTGTCATCAGTTCTTCTTACAATGATTGATGGTATCAAGTATATAACTGAAAACAATATTAGCTATGAAGATGCTCTAAATGAAATCAACAAGAAATCTGGCGATGATGCTGGCTACCTTGAGAAGAATAGAATGTACAGAAGTGAAGTTGATGTATTTGAAGATTTCACAGCCGAGCAAAGAGATGCTAAGTTTGGTATGCCACCAAAAACAGTTTGGGAAAACATTAATTTTTTTGATGCTAATCCAGAAAAACTTGATGTTCTATTAAAGGGGTCTGTCTTTACTGATGCTATAATAGATTCTTATAAAGAATCTTGCATCTCACACTGGACAACTGAACTTAAAAATAGAATACTACTTTCAAATTCTAACTCAGTTAGACGCTTTAAGAAGCTTCACGGCATAGATGACATAACTGATCTTGACGTTGTTAATTGGGAAAAAATCAATAATTTAAGACATAGCCTACTTAAAGATAGTCTTACTAATAATTCACTATTTTCAAACATTAGACTGGCTATTGAAGAAAGTGACTTTGAGAAAGTTTCTAGCTTACAGGTTGAAATGAATAGTAAAATGGCTGAACTAAATGATCTCTACCAATGTTATAAACACAATCTTTTAGAATTTAATTTATAAATATAATCTAATAAAGTTACCTTTATTATGAGTCCCTCTCTTAAAATCCACATTTTAGTGGCAAAAGAGAGGGGTTTTAACATTTCATCTAAAAAAACGACCATAAATTAATATGATCGCTCAACTTTTAAAATGCAACTATTATTCCTTGATTGTCGCAATATAGACTACTTAAACCTTTTGTCTGAAGTACAACAATTTTTTTAAAGTTACATCTTTTTTCCACTTCATCTTTAAGCCAATTTGCTCTATCAATATTATTTACATGAGAAATGGCTAAAACTCTCTCTTCTTGATTCAAAGCATTTTCTTCGATAATCTCCGCCAGCCTATTATATGCTTTAGCAGATCCTCTCGCCTTATCTACCATCTCAAGCTCTCCATCATCATTCGCCCTCATAATTGGTCTTATCTTAAGTGCTGTTGCAAGTGTTCCTTTAAATTTAGAAATCCTTCCATTTTTCATAAGATTATCGAGCGACTCTGATACAAAGAATGTTTTCATCTCAGCTATATATTTTTCAACTCGAACAACCAAGTCATCACGTGTATGTCCAAGCTTGCTCAGTTCATGTATTTTTAAAGAAACTAAAGTTTCTCCTACCGACGCAGTTTTTGAGTCAAATACATGTATAAACTTTTCCTTAACATCTTCTAAATACAAATTTTTTGCAAGCATTGCACTATTATAAGTTCCGCTAAGTTTTGATGATATAGCAACGACATAAGAATCATCATCATTTTTAAATTTATTCATAAATTCTTCTGGTGATGGACATGCAGATTTTGGTAATGTTTTCGATTTCATCATAATATCAATAAATTCTATAACATTTAAATTCTCATCGTCAACATATTCTGTTCCATCTAAATACAATCTAAAAGGAACTATTTCAACAGGATTTTCTTTCATTAAATCTTTATTCATTTCATTTGAGCTATCTGCAATTACTTGTGTAGCCATAAAAACACCGCCTAAAAACTAATTGTTATTCCACCATCATTCATATATATACTACTTAATCCTCCAGATTCAACAATTACAACACTTTTAAAATTATATTTACCCACAATTTCTTTTTTAAGCCAATTTGTTTTTTCTAGAGCATTACAATGAGATATACCAATAATTTTGCTTTCAAAATCATCCGATAAGTCACCTATTATTTCGACTAATCTTTTCTTAGCCTTTTTTTCACTTCTAACATTTTCAAGAAGTTCTACTTATCCAGCTTCACTTCCATAGAAAAGAGCTTTTATATTAAGTGTATTAGCTAATATACCCTTATACTTAGATATTCTACCATTTTTCACTAAAGTATCAAGTTCTTTGTTTATATCACAACTACTATCAGATACAATTTTCATAATCACACCCCTCTTTAGCAAGCATATATATTGCCTACTTCCAAACATTAAATATATACTGATATTATATGTGATTTAAATATTTTTAGCAACTATGACCACCGACCATTTTATAATTGTTTTTTTAAAACATAATTGATTATGATGTGCTAAGAAAAAAAGAACCTACGTATTGTAAATTTTCATTTACTTACATAGGCTCTATTATTATATTAGAATATTTATTATAACCTTAAAATTATAACTTAACTAATGCTAAGATCTCTTGTTCTCTCTTGTTAGCAAGTTTCTCAAGTTCTTCTACTCTATCAACTAAGTTATCAGCAAAAGATTTATCAGTGATAGAACCCATGTTGATCTTAACATTGTAAAGTGCAGAAAGGATAGCAGTTCTAGCCATCATAGCAGCAACAGCAGCGTCAGTAACAGCATTAGTGTTTCCTTTAGTGATTACCACTTCGATCATATCGAATAACTCGAAAGATTTTTCAGCAGTCTCTAGAGGAACTGATGCAGCATATTGAATTGCAGCTTCCATTTTTTCAGCTCTTTCAGCTTTTTCTTCATCAGTTTCTTTTGGAAGTTTCATAGCTTTCATGTAATCATCAAATGAGTTTGCATCGATATCAATTAATTCAATGAATCTGTTTGTATATGCAGGAGTCTTAGCAGAAATAGCTAGCATTTCATCTTGAACTTCAACGTACTTCTTTTTTCCGATTGTAAGGTTAGCAACCATACCTGCTAAAGCAGCAGATATACCACCAGATAAAGCAGCAACACTTCCGCCACCTGGAACTGGAGCATTTGATTCTAACTTAGCTAAAAATTCCGTTACTTTTAAATCTACTAACATTTTGTTTCCTCCTTAAAAATATGTGAGTTTGAGTTCAAAAATTATGATATAACTATCATATTTATACATCAGTTAAACTTATCTTATTTATTCTTCAAGTATAGAATAAATTATTTGTCATAATTTTTATATGTTTAAAATCTACAAAATTTTTATGTCTTCTCTATCATAAATCAATCTACCACCCTTAAAAACCTTCTCAACTGTTGAAACAGCTATGTGGTAAGGTAAAAATTTATACGAAGGAAATTCATGTATTACTATATCAGCTTTTTTACCTGCATCTATACTTCCTACAGTTTTAGCTCTATCTACTGCTGCTGCACCATTAATTGTAAGAGCAGTTATAGTTTCTTCAATAGTCATATTCATCTGAAGCGTTGCAAGTGCAATAACAAGTGGAATTGATTCTGTAAAACAAGATCCAGGGTTAAAATCTGTTGCAAGTGCAACAGGAGCACCGCTATCTATCATAAAACGTCCTCTTGCAAATTCTTCTTTTAAACTAAAAGCAGTACAAGGAAGAAGTGTAGCAACTACTCCAGCGTCTCTCATAGCAAGGATTCCTTCATCAGATGCTTGTAGTAAATGATCAGCCGATGTAGCACAAACTTCAGCTGCAAGCTCCGCACCACCAAGTTGAACTATTTCATCAGCATGAATTTTAAGTTTAAATCCTTTTTCCTTTGCAGCCTTAAATAGCGTTCTAGACTCTTCTACTGAGAACACATTTTTCTCACAGAATATATCACAGAACTCTGCTAAATCATTTTCCCTTACATAATCAAGCATATCTTTTATAATTAAATCTATAAATTCATGGCCTCTACCCTTATACTCTGTAGGAACAGTATGTGCACCCATGAATGTAGTAACTATATCTAAACTATGAGTTTCATTTAATTTTTTCATAACCTCCAATTGTTTAAATTCTACTTCTTTTTCAAGACCATATCCACTTTTGCCTTCTACAGTAGTTACACCAAAAGTAACCATTGAATCAAGTCTCTTTTTAGATACTTTTAATAAATCATCAAAAGATGTTTCTTTCGTACCTCTAACAGAGTTAATTATTCCCCCACCTTTTTCCATTATAGACATATAACTATCACCACTTAGTCGCCAGTTATATTCGTCAGCTCTGTATCCTCCAAACACAAAATGTGTGTGTGAATCAACAAAACCAGGCATTACAGTTTTTCCACTACAGTCTATTTTTTCATATTCATCAACACTTGATAAATCAATGTTATCCATTGATCCAACTTGGTGAATTAGTTCATCATGAACTAATATAAATCCATTTTCAATAAGACCTATATTAGACATCTCTCTTCCTTTTTTAGCTGTAAATCCCGAACAAGTTACAATTTGTGTACAATTTATAAATGCAATTCTTTTCATATTTTACTCCATCATTCTCTTTTCTAGGATTTGATCCATAGAGAAATCTTCTACGCCTAAGTAATATTCCGCTGCACCGATCATAGCTTCCATAGGTAAAAGTCCGATAACTTCGCTACCAATTACAGAGACACCATATCTCTTAGCTTCTATTTTAACCAATTCAAACACTCTATATAAAGGAGTTTTTGTAAAGTCTGTCATGTTCATAGACACCTGTACAATTCCTCTTTCTTCTAATTCAATCCCAATAGCTTTACAATATCTAAGTCCACCACTTAAAAACCTTACATTTTTAGCAATTTTACTAGCAATTTCCAGGTTATTTGTATCTAAGTTAATATTAAATGCAACAAGTGGCATTCTTGACCCAATTGCAGTAATACCAGCAGTTGGATGAAGTTCAGCACCAAAATCTGGCAACCACTTTTCTTCCTTAACCTTCTCAAACATTCCTTCAAATTGACCTTTTCTAAGTTTTGCTAAGTTTTCTCTATGTGGTGCACTAGCACTTTTTTCATATAGGAATACAGGCACATTATATTTATTAAATATTTCCTCTGCAACTTCTTTAGATAATACAATTGTTTCTTCAACTGTAACATTTTTAATTGGAATAAATGGAATAACATCAGTAGCACCCATTCTTGGGTGTTGACCTTGATGCTTTGTCATATCTATTAGTTCAGTAGCTGTTCCAACTGCTTTTATCACTGCCCATTTAAGTGCATTTGGCTCGCCTACTAGAGTAACAACGCATCTGTTGTGATCTTCATCTCTACTATAGTCTAAAAGCTGAACACCATCTTTGCCTCTAAAATTATCAAGAATAGCCTCAATTACTTTTACATCTTTACCTTCACTGAAGTTTGGAACACACTGAATTACTTTGCTGAAATTTGACATAATTATCCTCCTAAGATTGCTTCTTAATTAGTTAATTTTCATAATAATATTTTATATGCTTATTTTTATATTATAGTAACCAAGTTTCCAAAGGTAAAGACCAAGATATCATCTTGATCTTTTACCTTTGAACTTATATAAAATATACTCTTTTATCGTCTAATTAACGTCTAAATATTTATTAATTATATAGTAATATTTCTAAATTTTACATATTTAATTTTTTCTGAATTTCTTCAATCATCGATTTTGTCATCCTATCTATATCAAACTTAGGATTATGTCCCCACTCCACTCTTGCTGCTGAGTCATCTAATGAATCTGGCCATGAGTTTGCAATTTTTTGCTTCATTTCATTAACTTCATATGTTATTTCAAAATCCGGAATTTCTTTTTTGATAGATTCACTAAGTTCAGCAGGAGTAAAGCTCATAGATGCTATATTAAATGCATTTCTATGAATCAGTTTTCCACCATCAGTTTCCATAAGTTCAATTATTGCATTTAGAGCATCTGGCATATACATCATGTCCATTTTTGTATCTTTATCTATGTCGCATACAAACTTCTTATCCTTAATTGCAGCGTAGTATATATGGACCGCATAATCTGTAGTTCCACCACCAGGTAATGCTTTATATGATACTAGTCCTGGAAATCGAACCCCCCTTGTATCAACAGCAAATCTATCATGATAATAATCACAAAGTAATTCGCCAGCTACTTTTGAGACGCCATAAATAGTTGTTGGTCTTTGTATAGTATCTTGTGGAGTCATCGTACTTGGAGTGTTTGGACCAAATGCTGCAATTGAACTTGGAACAAATAGCGATAGACCTTTTTCTCTTGAAATCTCAAGCATATTATAAAGCCCATTCATATTTACGTCCCAAAGCAGTGCTGGCTTCATCTCACCTTTTGCAGATAATATCGCTGCCAAATGCATGATTGTATCTGGCTTATATTTTTCTATAATTTCTTTAACCATTTCATAATTGGTTACATCTAGCAAATCTGCTGGTCCATCATGCTCAAATTCAATTTTCTTAATATGAGTACCTGTAGCAATTACATTTTCATTACCATATATTCCTCTTAATTTATCGGTAAGCTCACTTCCAATTTGTCCAAAAGCTCCTGTAACTAAAATTTTCTTCATAATGCACCTTCTTCCTATTATATTATAAGTATAAAATTTGTATTTTGTTATATTGTATTTATATCCATATTTCCTATAACAAATTATTAAATTTTAATTTTTTTAACTATTTTGAGGTATAATAT
>JBARWW010000164.1:0-4927 GCA_049647005.1 Acidaminobacteraceae bacterium
CTATACGTCTATCTTTTTCATCTCTCACTCGAACAACAAGCTCGTTTCGCTCCATTCTATCAAGTAGGTCGGTTACAGTACTACAAGCTAAATACATCTTGTTACTTAATTCACCAATTGTTAATCCATCATGCTCAATCAAAGTAAGTAGTGCATTAAACTGTGGTGGTGTTATATCATAATCTGATAGAATTTCCCTACCTTTATTTTTAACCTTACCACATACTAGTCTCAGGTTTTCTTCAATATTAACGACCCTTAAATCTATTCCTTCTTCAGCCATATTATTTCCCCCTATGTACATTTGCTAATCTATATTAATATAGTGTATATTTTTGTTGTAATACTCCCATTATACTTTATTATTGAAGATTTTTAAAAGCTTTACAAAAAAAAACGATTTTTTTACAAATTTTATTGCCTTTTCTTTAAAAAATTTTATCCTCTTAATAAATTGTGTGTAAAATTATCATATGAGCTTTGCTACGCTTGAATATTCAGATAATTTCTGATATATTTAAATTACATTTTAATTACAAATTAATTACATTTACAATTTTTGGAGGTGACTTTTGGATAATAATATCGAAAAACTAAAAGAACAACTTAAAACCGTTAAAAATAGTTGCAAAAATGAGAAACTTACTTTTATGGTTATACCAAATGCTAAAAGCGATGTTAAAAAATATACCTTTAGCTACGGACGCATTTTTACCGCTTCGCTTTCTATTGTTTTAATTGTCTCATTTATATCACTTTCTTCTGTTGGAAATTTCGTGAATTCGACTATTTTAAAAAGTGAAAACAAAAAACTTAGTGAATCAAGTGTTTATCAAGAGAATGAGATCTTTGATCTCATGGAATCTAATTTGGCTCTTGAAACTGAACTCAATCTTATGAAAGAAGACCTTGCAACAAATGAAGAGGATTTTAGTGAACGAGTTGAAAACTTAAATTATTTGGAGAATCAAGTTGAAACACTTGTCTCAATGCTTAATAAAGAGAAAAATTTGAATATTAAAGTACCTGTATCGAGATCATTTAATAGAACTGCTTTAACTTCACCTACAGTTGCACCATCTCCTAGCCAAACTCCAGATGTTACTGAAGTGCTTGATGGAGATGATGATGTAATTGATTTAATAAAACTTCAAGCTGATGATTATTCTAATCTGATTTCTGAAATTGAGAACTCGTTAGAGTTTCTAGATGCAAAACCAGATTTTATGCCTACGAAAGGAATTATAACATCACCTTTTGGTATGAGAAATGATCCAATTTCAAATATAAAAACTATGCACCTTGGAATCGACATTGCAACTTCAATTGGTGATCCCCTTTACGCTGCTGGAAGTGGTATAGTAACATTTTCAGGTTACAAGGGAAGTTATGGAAAAATTATAATTATCTCACATGGTTACGGTTATAAAACTATATACGCGCATAATAATTCTAATTTTGTTAAAGTTGGTCAAAAAGTTGAAAAAGGTCAGCAAATTGGTGAAATTGGAAACAGTGGTAAAACAACTGGACCACATGTACATTTTGAAGTCCATTTAAATGGAAAACAAATAAACCCTACAAAAGTTTTAAACATTAAATAAATTAAAAGTTACACCTTACTAAATAAACGCAGAAATACAAATTTTTTTCGGAGGTAATATATGTTTAATAATACTGGTAGTAAAAAAGAAACTGAGTCAAAAGTAGAATTTGATGTGATTATGGGTTCTAAAACTAAAATTAACGGTAATATAGATAGCGAAGGTTCTATAAGAATTGATGGAACTCTTAACGGTAATATAACTGCTTCTGGCGACGTTATAATTGGACCAAATGCTGAAATCAACGGCAACATAAATTCTAGTAACATAGATATCTCTGGAATAGTGAACGGCAATATCAATGCACTCAATACTCTTAAGATTTATGAATCTGGAAGACTCAATGGTGACTTTGAATGTTCTAACTTCCATATTAGCGATGGTGGATTCTTTAGCGGAAACTGTGTTGTTAAAGGAAATACAGCTAAAGTAATTGACGACGAAGAATTTTTTCTAGATCTTGATGTAGATGTAAAAGAAAATGATATTAAAACTGAAGATAAAAAATTCAATTTCACAGAAAATATTCAAAAGGGATCTAAAAGGTTTAAAAAAGTATAAATCTGACCCTTATAACTAAATTATACATAAAAAAGGCTAATTATAAAATCCTATCTAAATAGAATTTTATAATTAGCCTTTTAATTTGCATGTATTTAAAACTATACTACTATATTGTAGGAATAAATGATTTTTTATCTGCAACACTATTATAATCATTTAAGTACTTAACTAATTCATCATATATTATATCTATACCCTTCGCTAGATTTTCAGACTTTTGTGTAGATATACTGAGTCTTATAAAGTTTTCTCTAGCTTTACTCGAATAAAATTCTTTTCCTGATACCACCTTTACTCCTTTAGAATTAACCTTTCTAACTAAAACATCAGAGTCAAGACCTTCTGGAATCTCAACCCAAAAGTTAAGTCCACCATCGGGAAAATCACACTTCATAATCTTCTTATTCTTCTTTTCTAGTATCTCTATAGCTTCAAAATATCTGCTTTTATATTCAGCTCTTATCTTATCGACTTGTACTGATAGATAACCACTTCTAAGGAATATATCAAAAGCCCTTTGTATAAGTCCCGATGTCGATATATCCGATGTATGTTTTGCAAACATTATCTGCTTTTCTATATCTGTTGGTGCAACCATAAATCCAAGTCGAAGGCCTGGCATTAGAACTTTTGAAAAACTCTTTATATATATTACTTTATTGTTTTTATCTAATGATTTTAGTGTAACAGGAAATTTTGAGTCAAAATATAGATCGCTTGAAAAATCATCTTCAATTATTTTAAATTCATATTTATCTGCAAGACTTAATAGCTCTTTTTTCTTTTCATACGAATAACTAATGCCAGTTGGATTATGGAAATTTGGCATAACATATAAAAGTTTTGGTCTATATTTTCCAATTAATTTTTTAAGTACGGCTATATTAGGTCCATCAGTAAGTAATGGAACTTCAAGTATATTAGCACCTTTTAAATTAAGAGATGCTAAGGCACCAGTATATGTCGGACTCTCAACAATTACATAGTCGCCATAATCAATTAGTCCCTTTGAAACTATATCTATACCTTGCTGCGCTCCTGATATAACATGTATGCTCTCAGGGTCAGCATCTATGTTAATAGATTCTAGATAACCACTTAGCGACTGTCTAAGCGGCAAATAACCCTTAAGTTCTTGGTAGCTAAATGCGTTACCCATATCTCTATCTAATGCTTTATTTATAGATTCTTTAAATAACTCAACTGGAAATAAATCTGCACTTGGTGATGCTGAAGCAAAATTTATAACAAAATCACTTTCTTCTTCTTCACTAGCTAGAGAATATTTAATCTCACTTACAAAGGTTCCACTTCCAATTTTTTTATATACATATCCACCCTCTTCCAGTAGCTTATATGCATTTACAATAGTTACATTGTTTACTTTTAAAGTTTCGGATAGCTTTCTAATTGGAGGTAACTTTTCTCCAGCTAATAATTTAGCACTTAAAATTTGATTTTTGAGTTGTCTAAATAACTGAATATATAAATGATCTTTAAGACTTTTATCTAAGCATAATTCTTTATAGTCAATCACATTAACACTCCCATCCAATTTGTTTTCAATTATATTTATTATAGCATATTGACTAACTATGAAAAATACAACAAAGTTTTTTTAAAAAAATTAATAACTTCAATTGTTTAAAATAACTTCCATAAAAAAGAAAAAAGTCTTCTTAAAAGAAGACTTATCCAGAGTGCCGTTACTATTAAAATTTAGCACCACACCTCGTTAGGTGGGTGTTCTATCAGATGCTTTTGACTTCCACTCAAGGTGGCTTGTCATAGACAACGGAACTCGATCTCCCTATAAATAGACAGTGGTTAAATTTTATACTAGCATCGAACACCCCAGAATAGTATATACTTATTATACACCAAAAGGTCTAAAATTACTACCTTTCACTAACATTTCGTACGTTTTTTATAATATAATTAACCGAACCATCGCCATTATATTTCACTTCAAATCTCATACTATCATTAAAGAAATCATAGTCACCTTTGATATTAAATCCAGTATCAGTCTTTATCTGCTTTGACTTCATCTTTTTTTCTACCCATCTTTTATCTATATCGATACTTGATGTTATATCAACGCCTTTTTTCTCCAATTCTTCTAGAAGCATCTCTTTTTCTTCATTATTGTCCGTTATATCTGACGCCACTGATTCTACATCTAGAGTTCCATTATGTATAAATATATCATTAACGCTATCACGTATCTCTGTAGCCTTATCAATATCACCTTTTAGAGTCTTTCTCACCCATTTTTCAACTGAGTTTTTAACAATTTGAGTTGCACCAGTATCATCGATAACTTGACTAGCTTGTAAAAATTCATCTCTAAAGTATCTAACAGTTTCATTTTCAACCGTCTTAAATGGTCGCTCTAAGTAAATCATATCAAAGAAATCTTCTGATGGAAGTTTGAAGAAAGCAAGATTACTAAGTTTTTGCTTCATTCCTGGAAGTCCAGTTTCCTTAGTTACCAGTTTAATTTTAAATTTTTCGTCTTCATAGTCAATATCATGTGCAAATGCAGTTTGATAATCAAGCTTAAGTATTGCAAGAAATTCCATATTATCTGATGTAAACTTACACGCTATTAAATTGCAGGAATCTATACCATCATATTTTTTTAGTATCTTAAATAAGTGTTTGGCAATTTCTTGAGACGTTTCAATAAATGATTCTTCTTCACTTATTGCACGGAATACATTTTTATACATAAGACCTTCTGATCCATAAAATTT
>JBARWW010000165.1:0-8006 GCA_049647005.1 Acidaminobacteraceae bacterium
GCACATGCTATTGGAACCATGTATAAGGGTGAAAAAATAGGAGCTTTATCTGATATGACGGAGTTTAGTTTTCATCCAGTAAAAACTATTACAACTGGTGAAGGTGGAGCGATTACAACTAATTCTAAAGAGCTTTACATCAAGTTAAAGATGTTTGCAAGTCATGGAATTACTAGAGATAAGGATCTGCTTTTGAAAAAAGATCTTCCGGGTTGGTATTATGAGCAACAGGACCTTGGATATAACTATAGGATGACTGATTTACAGTCTGCTCTTGGCAGTAGTCAACTAAAAAAAATTGATACATTTATATTGGGTAGAAAAAATATTGTTAGCAAGTATAATCAAGCATTTGCTAAACTTGATGAAATTGTGATTCAAAAGTGTATTAAGGAGTCAGATACATCACAGCATTTATATATAATTCAATTAGATTTAGAAAAAATCACATGTGATAGAAATGACTTTTATGATGCATTAAGAGCTGAGAATATAGGTGTAAACGTTCATTATATTCCAATTTATTTTCACCCTTATTATCAGTCTTTAGGATATAAAAAAGGACTTTGTCCAAATGCTGAATATATTTACGAGCGAATAATAACATTACCTCTAAATCCGTCAATGACTGATGAAGATTCAGATTTGGTTATTGAAGCTGTAACTAAAGTATTAGAATACTATAGAAAGTAGGTGTTTTAATTGGAAGAAAACCTTTACAGGCTAAGGTTAGCAGATGAAAGTGATATGGACTTTTATTATGAAATATATCAGCAAGAAGATGTGCGAGAAAATTCATTTAATTATAATAAAATAACTTTAGAAGAACATAGAAAGTGGTTTGTTTTAAAACTTAGTTCAGAGTTATATGAGTTTTATGTATGTGAGTATAAAAATCAAAAATCAGGGCTTTTAAGGATTGAGCTAACTTATGAAAAAGATATGAGTTATGGTTTAATTTCATTTAGTGTTAAGTCTGAATTTCAAGGAAAAGGAATCGGTACTTTTATATTGAAAAAAGCGTCTGATTTATATAGCCTAAGAAAATTAGAATTACATGGAGAGGTAAAGAAAGAAAACATTTCTTCCCATAGAGCATTTATTAAAGCGGGCTATAGTATTTTTGAAGAAAGCATAGATAAAATTGTATATAGGACTAATATATGATTGTTTATATTAGGGTGGATGCAAATACCAGTGTTGGCTTTGGTCATCTTATGAGAACCTTGTCTCTTGCCCTTGCATTCAAAAGTTTTAAAAAAACAGTTGTATTTATTTCGAGTGATTTTGAAGTTCAAAATGTTTCAAAAAACTATGGATTTGATTTTATTGATAATGAAAAACTAATAGATAGTAATATAGGAAATAAAGTGTTGGTATTAGATGGATATGAATTTGATAACAAATATATTGAAATCTGCAAAGAGCAGTTTGATAAAGTCATATACTTTGATGATTTTATAGATAATACCATTAATTCAGATGCTATTATTAACAATTGCCTTGGTATAGATGAAAGTTTTTACCGTATAAAGGATGGAGTGCGCTATTATCTGGGTGAAAAATATATATTGTTTAGACCTAAAATATATGACGCTCTTGTAAATAAGAAAACTTTACAAGTAGAAATGAAGAAGATGCTTATAACAACCGGTGGTTCTGATAAATTTGAAATATTGAAATGGATACCAATTTTAGCAAATGAAAAATTTAGTAATATAAAAATAAAAATTGTAGTTGGAAATGCAATACATTATGAAGAGGAACTTTTCAATTTGTATAAGAACTACAGCAATATAGAAATAAAAATTAATGCTAGTGAGGAAGAAATGGTAGACATATTTCTATCATCAGATGTAGCCATTAGCTCTGGTGGGTCTACAATCTATGAGTTATGTGCATTTGGAGTACCTACACTTGTTATTAAAGTGGCTGATAATCAAAATCACCTAGTTGATAGTATGAATAAAAAAGGAACAATACATTATATTGGGGACATTTCGGATGTTTCAAATGACGATGTTAATTATGCTATGGATCTAATTAGTGAATATGAATATCGCAAATATCTTAATGGTAATTGTAGAGATTTCTTTAATGAAAATGGCGCGGAAAATCTTGCGAGAGATATTATAGCAGATTTTTCAAAATAAATAAGGGATTATAAATAGTAAAAATATAAAAAAATATCTTATAGGAATGGGAGGGCATTATGATGAGTAATCGGGTTTTAATCGTCGCTGAATTATCAGCAAATCATGGAGGCGATATTAAAATTGCAAAAGAGACCATAAAAGCTGCAAAATTAGCTGGTGCAGATGCTATAAAAATCCAAACTTATACAGCCGATACACTAACAATCGATTCAAATAAAGAATATTTTTTAATTGATAGTGGAACTATATGGGATGGTAGAAAGCTTTATGATTTATATAAGGAAGCCTACATGCCTTGGGAATGGACTGGAATATTAAAAGATTATTCTGATGAAATTGGAATAGAATTTTTCTCTACACCATTTGATAAAAGTGCAGTAGATTATTTGAAAAAATACGATTTGCCCTATTACAAAATAGCTTCTTTTGAAATAACGGATATACCACTAATCAGATATATTGCTAAGCAAGGTAAGCCACTTATAATATCTACTGGAATAGGAACACTAGCAGAAATTGAAGACGCTGTGAATGCCTGTAGGCTAGAAGGAAATAATGATATCTACCTACTAAAGTGCACATCACAATATCCAGCAGAGGTTAAGGATGCTAATTTAAATACAATGTTAGATCTTAAGCGCAGATTTAATGTTGAGGTGGGTGTCTCAGATCATAGTGAGGGATGGATTGTTCCAGTTGCAGCTGCCGCTCTAGGTGCTAAAATTATTGAGAAGCATTTTATACTAGATAAAAGTATTGGTGGAGCAGATGCTAGTTTTTCCATGGAGCCAGATGAGTTTAAAAATATGGTGAATTTGATACGAGAAGTGGAACTTTCACTTGGTGAAATATCTTACGAATTAACAGATAAAAAGATCAGCAGCAGAAAATTTGCGAGATCACTTTTTATTGTTGAAGATGTTAGACAAGGTCAAGTAGTAGATGAAAAGAATGTAAGGTCAATAAGACCAGGTATGGGTCTTGAGCCTAAAAACTATGATTTGGTATTGGGTATGAAGTTTAAATCTAACTTTGAAAAGGGCACACCACTTCAAATGAAGATGTTAGAAGAATAGAATATAATGTTAAAATTAACTAAAGATTCAGAATAAAGTGCCGATATTAGTTATATATAATTTGAGCGATGTGAGGGAGTGAAAATCGATGAAAATAAATAATGTTCAAAACCAATTAAGGTCTATTGAACACTCATCAAAAGATTATTCAGGAGGAAATGTTAAAGTAGAAAATACAGATATTTCAGACAGCGTAAAATTAGAGGCTAAAGTAGGCGAAAGAAGTGAAGAAGGTAATAAAGTAAATGATGATTTACTTAAAAAATCTTTAGATCAAGCAAATAAAAATCTCTTGAATTCTAATGTTAGAATTGAAAGAGAAGTTCACGAAGTAACACATGCTATTATGTACAAACTGTTAGATGCAGAAACTAACGAAGTTATTAAAGAATTTCCACCTAAAAAAATTCAAGATATGATTGCGAAAATGTGGGAATTAGCAGGTTTATTTGTGGATGAAAAGGCGTGAAAAAGACATTTGTGAATTAACATAGCGAGGTGAAAAAAATGGCTGTAACTAGGTTAACAGGATTAGTTTCGGGCTTAGATACTGATAAACTTATAAAAGATTTAACTCAAACAGACCAACTTCGAATTGATAATGCAAAAGGTGAGAAGCAAATATTGAGTTGGAGACAAGAGGCTTATAGAGAGATTACAACAATTATGGATGGCTTTAAGTCAGAACACTTTGATTTATTAAATCCTAAAACAAATATAACATCAAAAACGATGTTTTCTGAATTTTCTTCAAGTATAACAGCTTCGGGAGCAGAAGTTACGGCAGTTACTGCAACTGGAGGTACATCCATAGTTGACTTGACACATACTATAACAAGTATAAGCCAACTTGCAACATCGGATAAGTATACAAGTTCAGATCTTGGTTTTAATGAAATTCTATCTGGCTCATTTGATATTAATACTATGCCAGCTGAGTTTAAGGTAAGCTTATCGGTTGATGGTGTAGCTAAAACTATGAATTTTTTGAAAGCTGATATGGTTACTCAAGATATTGATGGTTTTTTAGACTCTTTACAAACTGAAATAACAGATAAATTTGGTGCTGATTATACAGATATGGCATCTATTAGTGGTGGGGATAAAATTAAATTAGAGAAGGCTGGAGCTAAAATATCAGTGCTTGAAATTGCTGGTTTTGAGGATTCACTTTCATCTTTAGGCATTGATTCAGGTGCGAGTACAAATTCGTATTCTACTGGAAACATTGGAGATTTACTTGGTGTTGTTGAAGCGGATTTAGCAGATATGAGTATAGACGGCAAGAGTTTTGTTGACTTAGGTATAACAGTTGATAGTACAATTGGTGATCTTATAAGTGCAGTAAACACGAGTAGTGTAAATGCCGAAATATCATTTAATATACTTTCGGATAAATTCGAAATAGCATCTACAAAATTTGGATCGGTAAATAATTTAGATTTGAGTGCAAAATTCTCTGAAAAATTAAAATTTGATACAGGTGTTCGTGACATAGCAAAAAATGCTATTTTGGTTTTGGATGGTGAAACAGTAGTAAAATCTTCAAATGCATTTTCAATTGGAGGAGTTAGTTATGCTCTAAATGATGTATATGCAGGAGATCCAATTGACATTGAGATAACAAGAGATACAGATGCTATATATACTAAAATCGAGACATTTGTAACAGACTATAACAATATTATTAAAGTTATAAATGATAAAATAGAAGAAAAATCCTATAGAAGCTATCAACCATTAACTGATGAAGAAAGATCAGCTTTAAGTGAAGATGAAGTAAAAGCTTGGGACTTAAAATCAAAGAGTGGCTTGTTAAAAAATGATAATGTTCTTTCGAGTATGTTATCAAGTATGAGATCTGCTTTATATGCAACTGTTGAAGGTGCAGGAGTTTCACTTTATGATATAGGTATAACTACTTCAACAGAATATAGTGATAATGGAAAACTTGTAATTAATGAAAACAAGTTAAAAGAGTCTCTAACATCAGATTTTGACTCAGTTGTTAAATTGTTTACTAGTGAGTCGGATAAAGACTATTTTGATGGCGACAATAAACAAGAGAGATACCGTGAGAATGGACTCGGTAATAGAATTCTTGATATTGTAAACAATAACTTTAGAATTTCTAGAGATGTGAATGGTAATAAGGGTGCAATTATTGAAAAAGCTGGAATTCCAAATGATTCAAGTAGCACAAGTAACGCATTAGCAAGATCTATTAGTAAATATGACTTAAAGATTGATAATTTATTAGATTATCTTACATCACAAGAAAGTAGATACTATACTATGTTTTCTAGAATGGAATCGGCTCTTTCAGAAATGCAAAACCAATCAAATTCGTTAATGTCTCAGTTGGGATAAATTTATAAGGTAGAGTGAATTATGAATAAAAATATAATAATGCTTTTAAATGAGTATCTAGAAATTACAAAAGTAATGTATAGTTCAATCAAAGCTCGTGATATTGATATATTTGAAAATCAATTAAAAGTCAGGGCTGATCTTATTATTCAGATAGAAAAAGAAGAAGAAAAACATTTAGAGAAATCTCAAATTGAAGAAATAAAACAAATCATTTTGGAATTTGAAGATAAAATTGAAAAAGAGATTACAGAATTTAAAAAAGATACTTTAAAAAAACAAAACTTGAATAAAATAAAGTTGAATTCTTTAAAAAAAACGAGTGTAATTTCAAATAAATATAAATATGGAAGTGTAGAAACTTATAAATCTAGTTTTGATAAAAGAAAATAAAGGAGTTGTTCTTATGGCTATGTTAAATCCATATAACTATAAAAAACCAGTTGGTGTTGTTGCTAAAGCAGTTGTAAAAAAACCAATTGTGAATAAACTGGCAGTAAATAATGCCTACGCAAAAAAAACAACAGATTACTTAGAGCAAAGAATTATGGCAGCAAAACCGGAAGAGTTAACACTTATGTTATTTGATGGCGCTATAAAGTTTATAACTCAGGCAAAGTTGTTTAATGATCAAAAAAATATTGAGAAATCATCTAATGCTAATCTTAGAGCTCAAGCTATAATTCAGGAACTAAGGTCGACATTAGATATGGAGATTGATATAAGTAAAGGTTTAGAAGATCTATATCTATTTATGAATGATAGACTAGTAGATGCAAATGTATCAAAAGATAATAATGTTTTAGGAGAAGTGTTAGAACTAATTACGGATCTAAGAGATACATGGAAAACGGCAATGAAGTTATAAAGTTTAATATTAAGGTATATGACAAACCTGCTTGCAGGTTTGTTTTTTTGTTAGACAATAAGACTTTATCATCATGGCATGTTATACATTTACTTAAGTCTAGTATGAAATGAAAGGACTTAAATAAGCTGTCGCAAGCCGCATGTTTAGTTCCATATATTAATTAAGTTAATGTGAAAAAAACGCTTAAACGGGTAAAGACTAGAGATTAGGGTATAATATGACTAGTGGTAAAGGTGTTTACTTATTACATATGTTTATAGGCAGTGAGGTTGGTGAGAAATGAATACTAAAGATAATATAAGAAAACTTATCGAGTTAAGTGACATAAAAAAAGAGTACTTATTTGATATGGCAAGTTTTATGGAAAAAGAAATAAAGCTCATTCAGTGTGGCCCAGAGGAATTAAGTCTAGAAGTTATAAATGAAAAGTTAAAGATGCAAGATATGATACTTAAATTAGACATTGAATTTGTAAACACTCTTGATAAGCTTAAATTTGATGAAGGTATAAGTTCTATTATAGAGCTTGATAAAAACAGATATCCAAGCCTATATGATCTTAAAGTTATAGTAGATGAAATTTGTTCTTTTGAGATGAGTATTGATAATCTTCAAAGTAAACTTAAAAATATAAAAATCAAAAAAATTGGTAGTGCAAAAACAATTAAAACAACAGCAAGTTTAAATAATGCAACAATAGCATATAAAAAAAATAAAATTTAATTTGAGCTTTTAGTGTTTACATTATTTCTATAATGGGTAATATGAATATATCAACATAAAAGATTAGCATAAGTATTAAGAAATACTCCAAATTGTTTTTCTTTTAATATACTTAAAAGGAGAGGATTACATTCAAATAGTTAGAGTTTAATTCATTTTGAAAGATAAACCTCGAAGTAGGTTTTTTGTTTAAATACAAAAGAAATACAAATAAGATTTTCTCACTTTTTCATAGAAAAGTGTAAGTTATTAAATCAATGCTTATCTTATAGATTATTTATAAGCACTTTGATATAAAGCTGGAAGGAGTTGGAGTTATGAAATTATTCATTACTGGAAGAAATTTAGGCGTAAGTGAGGCTTTAGAGAATCAACTAACAACAAAGCTAGAGAAATTTGATAAGTATTTTAGAAGTGATGTCGAAGTTCATGCAACACTTAGTCATAGTAGAAGAAAAAATAGAAATTTCCAAATAGTTGAAATTACTATACCTCTAAAAGGCGATGCAACAATTAGAGTTGAAGAAGAATCAGAAGATATGTATGCATCAATTGACATGGCTATTGATAAATTATCAAATCAAATTGTAAAACATAAAACAAAGCTTGAAAAAAGATATAGAGGACATGAAACAATCAGATTTGAACAAATTCCTACTGCTCCTGTTGAAGAAGATCTTCATGAAGTGGTTAAAAATAAAAACTTTTTCTTAAAGCCAATGGACTCTGAAGAATCAATTCTTCAAATGAACTTGCTAGGTCACAGTTTCTATGTATTTAGAAATGGTGAATCTGATGAAGTAAATGTAG
>JBARWW010000166.1:0-11548 GCA_049647005.1 Acidaminobacteraceae bacterium
CTCATAAGAGTGTTATTAAGGCTGCACTTGCTGAAGATAACAATGTATTCAAAATGAAGGTAACACTAAGAGAAGATTGTGTATTAAGAGCGGCAAGAGCATTTATTGTATTTAATACATTAGATCAGTTTGGAGAAGTAATCAAATCTTTACCAATTGCTGAAGCAATTGAAGATGAACAATTTGATTTATCGTTTGAAGTTATTTATATTACAAAGCTTGATGCGAAAACAGCTGAAAATGAAGTGCTTAATATCTCTGAGATGCAATCTTGTAAGGTTGAGCATATAACTATGGAAGATGTTGTTGTTAACGTTACACCTGCAGTTAAAGAAATTATTATTTCTGAGCCATCAAAGGAAACTGCAAAAGTTGAAGTTACAAAAACAACTCCAGCAATAAAAGAAGATGAAGAAACTGCTAAAAAAGTAAAAACTGAAAAACCAAAAACATCTAAAACAGTTCGTGTTGATATTGATAGACTAGATAACCTTATGAATCTTGTAAGTGAGTTGATCATAATAAAAACTAGACTTGAAGACCCAGATAGTATTAATTCAAAAGCAAAAATGACAGATGCTGTTGAGTACTTAGAAAGAATAACAACAAGTCTTCACGATGCTGTAATGAAAGTAAGAATGGTACCTGTTGAAAGAACATTCAATAGATTTCCACGAATGGTTAGGGATTTAAGTAAAGATCTTGGAAAAGGTATAAAACTGAATATGTCAGGTGAAGAAACTGAGGTTGATAGAACTGTAATTGATGAAATTGGTGATCCACTAATTCACTTAATTAGAAATTCAATTGATCATGGTATTGAGTCACCAGAAGAAAGAATATCTAAAGGAAAACCTGAGTCGGGAACTGTATCACTTAGAGCTTATCCTGATGGAAATACAGTTGTAATAGAAGTTGAAGATGATGGAGCAGGAATCGATCCAGACAGAGTAGCTAAAAAGGCTCTCTCAAAAGGCTTAATCGATGAAAAAGATGCTGAAATTATGACTAATAATGAACTAATTAATTTATTGTTTTTACCAGGATTTAGTACAGTTGAAGTTGTAACTGACTTATCTGGTAGGGGGGTCGGACTTGATGTTGTAAAAACTAAAATTGAGTCATTAAATGGTACTGTTGAAGTGAAATCCGAGCTTACAAAAGGTTCAAGATTTATAATCAGATTACCACTTACGCTTGCAATAATTCAGGCACTTATGGTTAATCTTTCATCAGAAAAATATGCACTTCCGCTTAATAGCATAAAAGAAATTACAACTATTAAGTCATCATCAATTAGCATGGTTCAAAATCAAGAAGTTGTTTTATATAGAAATAAAACATTACCTATTCTTAGACTTGATTCTATACTTCAAGTTGAAAAATCAGATGAAGAGAAGAGTGAGTTAATTGTAGTTGTGGTTAGAAAAGGCGAAATTGAAGCCGGACTAGTTGTAGATAGTCTAATTGGACAACAAGAAATCGTTATAAAATCTCTTGGGAAATATTTGACAGGAGTAAAAGTAATAGCGGGTGCAACGATTCTTGGAAACGGTGGAGTTGCTCTTATCGTAGATCCAAATCAATTATTCTAGAAGACGTAAAGGGAGTGGGAGAAAATGAATAGTGCTGAATATGTTGTTTTTAAATTAAACGGCGAGTATTATGGGATTGATATTCATAATGTCGAAAACATTGAAAAACTATTAACTATAACACGAGTGCCATATACTGAAAATCATATTGTAGGCGTAGTTAATCTTCGAGGAAATGTAATTCCGGTTGTAGATCTTAGAAAAAGATTTGATTTACCAGCTAAGGAATTAAATGATGAAACTAGAATT
Source organism: Acidaminobacteraceae bacterium (assembly GCA_049647005.1). Lineage (GTDB taxonomy): Bacteria > Bacillota > Clostridia > Peptostreptococcales > Acidaminobacteraceae > JBARWW01. The sequence goes on from JBARWW010000166.1 coordinate 1,845, forward strand.
ATTATAGTTAATGTTAAAGAACTTAAAGTTGGTATGATTGTAGATTCTTCAAGTGAAGTATTAAAACTTGAAAGAGAAGAAATAGATGTAGCTCCTTCAATTCGTGGTAGTATTAACGTTGATTTTATTAGAGAAATTGGTAAAAGCGAAGGTCGTATTATTATGTTAATTGATCTTAAAAAAGTTCTAGGTATAGAAAATATAGAGAATGAATAGGTAGGAGTGTTTTTATGGAAGATTATTTAGATAATATAAATGCAATGGTTATTGATGTTTTAAAAGAAATTGGAAACATCGGTGCAGGAAATGCTGCTACTGCTTTAGCTAAAATGGTTAATCAAAGGATTGACATGAGTGTTCCAAAGGTTAAAATACTAGATTTTTCTGAAGTTCCAGATGTATTAGGCGGTGCTGAAACAGAAGTTTGTGGTATCTTCTTTCAAGTAGAAGGAGATATAAAGGGATCAATTATGTTTGTTTTAGATCTTAATAGTGCATTTACATTAATTAATTTATTAATGCCTAGAGATGAAAATGTTATGGACGAATTTACCATATCTGCCTTAAAGGAGATCGGTAATATTCTTTCAGGATCTTATATTTCATCATTATCTGGTTTAACAAACTTAAACATTAAAATATCTGTTCCATCATTAGCAGTAGATATGGCTGGTGCAATTCTAGCAGTTCCAGCAATTGAATTTGGCCTTGTTGGAGATAAAATTTTGATTATTGAAAATGAATTTTTAGAACTAAAAGAAAATGAAAATGCCAGAGGATTTTTCTTCTTAGTTCCAGAGTATGACTCTTATGATGTACTTTTAAAGAGTTTGGGTGTTACACTATGAGCAACATAATAAAGGTAGGGATGGCGGACTTAAAAGTTACAGGTTCGCCAGAAGTACTTTCCACACTGGGACTTGGGTCGTGTATAGGTATTTGCTTATACGATCCAACTTCAAAGGTAATAGGTCTGGCACATATAATGTTACCTTCGAGTAAAGCAATAAGAAATAATGAAAATGTTGCAAAATTTGCAGATACTGCAATTATTAGATTGATTGATGATATGGGGAAAATAGGCGCAAATAGGCGACGATTAGTTGCTAAAATTGCGGGGGGCGCTCAGATGTTCTCATTTTCAACTTCAAATGATACTATGAAGATCGGGCTTAGAAATGCAGAAGCGGTAAGAAAAACTCTTGATGAGTTAAGAATACCAATAAAAGCAGATGATACCGGTGGTAATTATGGTAGGACAATTGAATTCTACTCGGACACTGGAGTTCTTTTGATAAAAACCATTGGTCATGGTGTAAAAGAAGTTTAATAAAGGGGCATGTGCGATGACTGTTGATAATTTATGGAAAGAATATAAAATTAAAAATGATAAATCAGCAAAAGAACAATTAATTGTTAAATATATAGAATTAGTTAAAATTATATCTGGAAGACTATATACAAGTTATAATGCGCATGTTGAATATGACGATCTTGTAAGTTACGGTATTATAGGTCTAATTGATGCTATTGAAAAATTTGATTTGTCAAAGCAAATTAAATTTGAAACTTATGCTAACATAAGAATTCGAGGTGCAGTAATTGACCAACTACGAACTCTTGATTGGATTCCTCGAAGTGCTAGACAAAAGTCTAAGGAGTTTGAAGAAGCACTAAATAAACTTCAAAATACAAAAGGTAGTAGTTTTACAAATCAAGACATAGCGGATGAGTTGGGTGTGACTCTTGCTGATGTCAATAAATTAATTGGTGAGATTTCAACATTTTCTATGATCTCTTTAGAAGAAAAAATAAGCGAAAATTCTAATTTTAGTATAAAATCAAATCAGTCTGAATTTAACCCTGAAGCCAATCTAATGGGAAAAGAACTTAATAAATCATTAGAAAAAGCTATAGATTTTTTACCAGAGCGCGAAAAAGTTCTTGTTAGTTTATATTATTATTCTGAGTTAACTTATAAAGAGATAGCTGAAGTTTTAGAAATTTCAGAATCAAGAATTTCGCAATTGCATACAAAAATAATTTCAAAACTGAAAATTGCTTTAGAAAAGGAACTCTAAATAAATATAAGTGGGTGACTATATGATCGACCAGAAGTTAGAAAATAATGCAGAAGTACCATATGAAATAGCTATAAAAATTGCAAGTGACTATTACTCCGCTTTCATGAGTTTCAATAAGTATGTGAAGGATATAGTTATAACAAAAGAAGCTGTACTAGAAGCTATAAAGGCTAAAAATATTTCTTATGGTATTGATTTGGATGTTATCGATTATGCAGTTCAAAATCAAAGTAAAGTAAGTGATCTTTTAATTGCAAAAGGTATAAAACATGAAAATGGTAGCCCTGGTGAAGTAATTTTTAAAGTAAAAAAGGAAAATAAAATTAAACCTAAAATGCTTGAAAATGGAAATGTTGATTTCAAAGAATTGAATTTAATTCAAACAACAGTTGCTGGACAGGTATTAGCTGAAATGAAGCTTCCTACAGACGGGATTTCTGGAACAACTGTTACGAATCGAACTATAGGTGCAAAAAATGGTAAGGCTGTAGTTTTTAAGTTTGGAAAAAATGTTGTTTTAAGTGATGATGGTTTGGCGCTCATAGCTGATGCTAATGGAACGATTTTATTTGAAGACGAAAAAATCTCTATTATTGAACTTTTAGAAATAAAAGGGGATGTTGGAGTTAAAACTGGAAATATAAAATTTAGTGGGAAAGTTATTGTAAATGGTAATGTTACGACCGGCTATTCAGTAGAATGTGATGATGATTTAACCATTACTGGAATAGTAGAAGGTGCAACTATAATTTGTAATGGAACTGTTACTATAGGTGCTGGCATACAAGGTAATGATAATGCTGATCTTACAGTAGCGGGTGATTTAATTAGCAATTTTATTAATAATTGTAAGTGTGTTGTTAAAGGAAATATTGAAACTGGAACTATAATGCATAGCAATGTAGTTTGTGATTCATCGATTCATATCAAAGGTAAGAGAGGTTTGTTAGTAGGTGGAGAAGTAAATGCAAGAAAAGAAATTGTTGCGAAGATCATTGGATCAGAGATGGGGACAATTACTAAGATGAGACTAGGTGTTGATAGTAAACTTATTGAAAAATATCAGAGTATAACTGATGAATTGAAAGAAGCTAAAGAAGGTAAAAATAAAGTTGAGCAACTTTCAAATCTTCTTACAAGACAGCTTGCTGCAGATCCAAGCAATCAAGCAAACAAAGAAATGCTAGAAAAAACTTTGAAATCAAAAGAACAATACAATCTTGAATTTAGAGAATTAACAGAACAGTTTATGGAGATTAATAAGTTTATTAATGAGTTACAAGATGCTAAAGTAACAGCAGCATTAATTTTTGTGGGAACCCGACTTAGAATTGGAAATTCTCATTATAATGTTAAACATGCACTAAAAAGTGTAGAGCTTAAAAAAGATTCAGGTCAAATTGTTGCTGTTTCTATTTAAAAAATTTAAGTGAGGTGACATTATGCCTATTAGGCCTATGGATATGCAAGTTATTTTACCAAAAGTTCAGAGTAATTCAAAAGCTAAAGAAATTATAATTAAAAAAGAAGTTAATGAGTTACAGCAATCTCAATTTCGAAATAAAGAAGATGCTAATGTTAAGCATAAAAAAGTTCCTAAAAATGAACAGAAAACAGCTGAAGATAACAAGATAAAAAAAGAATTGGATAAGAATAATAAAAAGAATAAAAAACGCAAAAAAAATGTAGCTAAAGAAATAGATAAAGAGAATAATACAGACAAAGATGAAAAGAAAGAAACAAAATCGTTGTCTTATCATAAATTTGATATGAAAGTATAGGTGTTGTAATGAGAGCTAGTATTAGTATTTTACTAGGGATAATAATAGTGTTTTTTTGCTATCAATTGATTAGAAGAGAAATAAATGGCGCAATAATCAAGTTAAGTTTTAAATATGGTCACATTAGCGATGAGAATACTAAAGAAGTAATTTCAAATTTAGATAATATAGAAAATACGGTTAATGAGCTTAACCGTTCTTTTTATGAAATGCTATCTGAATTAGAAGGTAAATTTTCTATTCATGATAAAGAAATTGAAATTCTTACAGAAAAAATAGACGAAAACAGTAAGTATATTAAGAGTAATATTTCTAAAATTTCATCTGAAATTAGTGAAGGTAAAAAGAATATTACTAAAATCTCAAAATCTCAACAAAGTAATGAGAAAATTTTAAGAAAAACAATTGTGCAAAGTAAAGTTGAAAATAAAACAAATGATATTTCTAATACAAGGATTAATGTAGATAAAAAATTGAATTTTTCAAGAGAAATTAATTCAGCAAATATAGATAAAGATACAATAGAAAATAAGGATATAAATATATCAACTATTGCAAGCAAAAGTATATTTGTTGAGTCATTAAATGATATTGAAAAAGAAAAACTGCGTGATAATATAATCGAACTTAGACATAGGGGCTTTTCTGTAAATCAGATAGCAAAAAAACTAGGTGTTGGTGTTGGTGAATTGCAGTTAGTTCTTAATTTGCATAGAAAATAAATGAAAATATGAAATAAAGTATTAATGATGAAAAAAGTGTGCTAAAAGCATTGCTTGTATACTTTATATATGTTACAATATCAAAGGTTAAAACAAATACACACTTACTGGAATTTTGAGGAGAGTGCCTTTATAAGGTCTTCTTGGAAGATGAACAGTAAGGAGGTAAAAAACTACGGAGGTGTTTTAGAATGGCAGTAATTTCAATGAAGCAATTACTAGAGGCTGGTGTACACTTTGGTCACCAAACAAGAAGATGGAATCCTAAAATGAAGGAGTATATCTTTACAGAAAGAAACGGTATCTACATTATCGATTTACAGCAAACTGTTAAATTAGTTGATACAGCGTACAACTTTATTAAGAGTGTTGCTGAAGAAGGTAAAGACGTTCTTTTCGTTGGTACTAAGAAGCAAGCACAAGAAGCTATTGAGCAAGAAGCTAGAAAATGTGGTCAGTACTTCGTTTCTCAAAGATGGTTAGGTGGAATGTTAACTAACTACAAGACTATCAGAAAGAGAATCCAATTACTTGAGAAATTAAACAAAATGGAAGAAAATGGTACTTTCGAGCAATTGCCAAAGAAAGAAGTTATTAAGCTTAAGTTACAAAGAGATAAGCTTGAGAGATTCTTAGGTGGTATTAAAGATATGAAGTCTATCCCTGGAGCTTTATTTATTGTTGATCCTAAGAAAGAAAGAATCGCAATTCAAGAAGCTAAAACTCTAGGTATTCCTGTTGTAGCTATTGTAGATACAAACTGTGATCCAGAAGAAATTGATTATGTTATTCCTGGTAATGACGATGCAATCAGAGCTGTTAAGTTAATCGCTGGCAGAATGGCTGATGCTGTAATTGAAGGAAGACAAGCAAGAGAGACTGTTGCTGAATAAGCATATTAATAAAGGTAAGGGTAAATTACTCTTACCTTTTTATGAATAACGAATATAATCATATAGTGAATATGATAACATAAAAAACTTATGATAATACTTTTAGGAGGATTTTATAATGGCTGTTACTGCGTCAATGGTAAAAGAAATAAGAGAATTAACTGGTGCTGGAATGATGGATTGTAAGAAAGCACTTACAGAAACAGATGGTAACATCGAAGAAGCTGTAAAAGTATTAAGAGAAAAAGGTCTTGCTAAAGCTGCAAAAAAAGCTGGAAGACTTGCTTCAGAAGGTATTGTATCTTCATATATCCATGGTGGAAGAATTGGAGTTATGGTAGAGATCAACTCTGAGACTGACTTCGTTGCTAAGAATGAAGAATTCCAAGAGTTTGCTAAAGATGTTGCAATGCATATAGCTGCAACAAATCCTTTATATGTAAGACGTGAAGAAGTTCCAACTGACTTTATCGATGCTGAAAAAGAAGTTCTTAAGAACCAAGCATTAAATGAAGGAAAGCCTGAAAAAATCATCGAAAAAATGGTTGAGGGTAGAATAGCTAAGTATTATAAAGAAATCTGTTTACTTGAGCAACCATTTGTTAAAGATGGAGATGTTACAATTCAGGAATTACTTAACTCTAAGATTGCTAAAATCGGTGAGAACTTATCTATTAGAAGATTTGCTAGATTTGAAGTTGGAGAAGGGCTTGAAAAGAAAGAAGAAAATTTCGCTGAAGAAGTTGCTAAAACTTTAAAAGGGTAATTATATAATTAGTTTGAATATTGAGAGAACACTTATGTGTTCTCTTTTTTAAAGTAAACACCAAAGGAAATTAGCAATGCTTTGTTATAAACTGAGTTTTTTTGGTACTTTATATATATATAGCTAATTTTTAAAATTAATAGAGGGTATTTAAATTAAATATAGAATTATTAGTTGAATGGAGGTATTTCTTTGAAAACAGCATATAAAAGAGTTATTCTAAAACTTAGTGGTGAAGCATTAGCAGGTGAAAATAAGTTTGGAATTGATCAAGTCACAATAATTTCAGTTGCAAATGAAGTGAAGAACTTAATTGAAAAAGGTGTTCAAGTTGCAATTGTAATTGGTGCTGGTAATTTTTGGAGAGGTAGATCTCATGAAAAAATGGATAGAACGACAGCGGATTATATGGGTATGCTTGCAACTGTAATGAATTCACTAGGACTTCAAGATGCTATTGAAAACGTTGGTGTTCAAACTAGAGTTATGAGTGCAATTGAAATGAGACAAATTGCAGAGCCTTACATAAGAAGAAAAGCCATAAAGCATCTTGAAAAAGGCAGAGTAGTTATATTTGCAGCAGGAAGTGGTAATCCTTACTTCTCTACAGATACAGCAGCAGCACTAAGGGCGGCTGAAATCGAAGCTGACGTTATCTTGCTGGCAAAAAAAGTTGATGGTGTTTATGATAGTGATCCAGAAATAAACCCTAATGCACAGAAGATAGATGAACTAACTTATATAGATGTCCTTAATAGAGGGCTTAAAGTAATGGATTCAACTGCAATTACATTATGTATGGACAATGAAATTCCAATATTAGTATTTGGACTTCGTGAAACATCAAATATTGTAAAAGTATGTTGTGGAGAAAAAATTGGTACAGTAATTAGATAAATTTGCGAAAATATGATTAAAAAGGAGATTATTATGAAATTAGATTTACACAAGAATTTAGAAGAAAAAATGACTAAAACAATTTCGGTACTTAAAGAAGATTTTCATTCAATAAGAGCTGGAAGAGCTAATCCTACTTTACTTGATAGAGTAATGGTACAATACTACGGTTCACCAACACCACTTAACCAACTAGCAGCTGTTGCGGCTCCAGAACCAAGAATGTTAACAATTACTCCTTATGATGTCACTGCTATTTCGGATATCGAGAAAGGAATTATGATTGCAGATTTAGGTCTTAATCCTTCAAATGACGGAAAAATGATCAGACTTTCTATACCAATGTTAACAGAAGAGCGAAGAAAAGAATTATCTAAAATGGCTAAAAAAACTGGCGAAGAATCTAAAGTTGCTCTTAGAAATGAGAGAAGACATGCTAATGACGAAATCAAGAAATTACAAAAGTCTGGAGAATTAACTGATGATGATGTTAAATCAAGTGAATTAGAAGTTCAAAAAATGACTGATAAATATATCAAAATGATTGATGAATTAACAAGTATGAAAGAAAAAGAAATTTTAGCGGTATAATATGCAGAAAAATAAAACTGATAAAAGAACTTTTGACCTAGATTTAATAGGACTAAGTTTAGATATAGCATCTAAAAAAATTTACGAATTTGATCCGGAGCTTAGATTGTCAATTCATGAAACAAAATCCTATAAAGATCATGACTTGCACAATGTATATGATGGTATAGTCATAAGACAAAAAAATCAAAATAAGGCGATTGCCTTAACTATAGCTTATTTTTAGCCCTCCAGTTTTGGAGGGCTATATGCTATTGAGCGTGTAAATTCTAAGGTGTATATTTTGATACGACTTTGGAGGTTTCTATGATTAAAGGTATGTCAGAAAGCAGTAAAATCAAGTTAGATTTGTCTACTGAAAAGCTACCTAAACATGTGGCTTTTATTATGGATGGTAACGGCAGGTGGGCAACGAAGAGATTTTTGCCTAGACTAGCAGGACATAATGCTGGAGTTGAACAATTAAGAGGAATCATACGCTACAGCTCAGATATAGGTATAACTCATGTAACCTTTTATGCTTTTTCAACAGAAAATTGGAATAGGCCTAAAAGTGAAGTAAGTGGACTAATGAATTTGCTTGTAAGTTTTTTAAAGAGAGAAATCGAACAATTGCATACAAATAATGTCAAAATAGTTATTTTGGGTGACACAAGCGAGTTGCCAGAAAAACCGCGTGTTGAAGTTTTAAAAGCTGTGGAGAAAACATCACAAAATACTGGGCTCACATGTGCCATAGCACTTAATTATGGTAGTCGAGATGAAATACTAAGGGCTACAAAAGAAGTTGTAAAGGCTGCTTTAAATGGTGATATAGATTTCGAAGACATAGACTTAGGTTTATTTGAGAGTAAACTTTATACTAGTGGAATGCCAGATCCAGATTTGATGATTAGAACTAGTGGAGAGCTTAGGTTAAGTAATTATTTACTTTGGCAACTCGCTTATACAGAATTTTACTTTACCGATGTATTTTGGCCTGATTTTAATAAAGAGGAATATAAAAAAGCGCTTACTGAGTATCAAGGTAGAAAAAGACGATATGGTAAGTTATAGGGGGAGTTTTAATGGCTAAAAGAATAATTAGCGGCATTGTTGCGCTTCCGATACTATTTTTCTTTGTATTAAAGGGTGGAATGGTACTATCACTTGGTGCATTTATGCTTAGTCTAATTGGATTGCATGAATTTTATAGGAGTTTTAGATCAAGAGATATAAAGCCTATGGCAGCCTTAGGATACGTATATACAGTAATATTATATGTAGTTTTGTATATATCTAATGATATAAGTTTCTTACTACTACTTATGTTTACAATGGTAGTTGCAATGTTATTTACATTAGTATTTAGCACAAAATATACGATTGAAGATATTGCGATTACACTACTTGGATTTATGTATATTCCACTTGCCTTTTCACACATTATGCTTATAACAAAGTTTGAACTTGGATCTGTAGTTATATGGCTTGTATTTATTATAGCTTGGGGATCAGATACATTTGCTTATTTTGTGGGAAGGACTTTTGGTAAGAGAAAACTTATACCGTCAGTAAGCCCAAATAAGACTGTTGCTGGATCGGTTGGCGGTGTTATTGCTTCTATGATTTTATGCGGAACATTTGCTTATTTCTTTATGCCTACTTACGTAGTATATGCTATGGTGATTGGAGTAGTAGGTGCTATGATATCACAAATAGGTGATTTAGTAGCTTCAAAGATTAAACGAATAAACGATATAAAAGACTTTGGTAAGCTAATGCCAGGTCATGGTGGGGTTCTAGATAGATTTGATTCTATACTTATGACAGGTCCAATCGTATACTACTTTATTTTCTTTTTAACTAAGTACTAAAATGTGAACTTATTGTATTTAGAAGTTAATAAAAAGTAATCTTACAAAGAACTTATTTAAAGCTACAATTATTAAAGCCGAAATTTTTTCGGCTTTTTATAATTAACATAATTT
>JBARWW010000167.1:0-1770 GCA_049647005.1 Acidaminobacteraceae bacterium
GTTTTTAAGTTCTCTTAGAGTAAAAGCAACTAAAACTACTGTAAAAAAACTACTTGCAGAGAAGAAAGTATTTTCAAGTTCGCTTACAAGTAAAAAAGGCAATAAATTTGCAGCATTTTTGTCTTACGAAAAAAATGAAGACAATGACTACTTTAGCTGGAAGCTAGAGTTTAAGTAAAACCCGAAAGGGTTTTATTTTTTTTTTATAAAACATATATACTTCTTAGTATATTATAAAACAACAAAGATTCTTTAAGTAGGTTTTTCCATCATGCTTTAAGAATAAAATTATTACTTTTTTAGTGTTTGTTTTGATAAAATAGTATTATAATATATAATCAAAATCAATATTATACAAGCGGAGGACACATGAATTTAAATTTAAGAGAATCTATATTTATTAGTTTGCTTGTTTCTATGCTTTTAGGTGGTGGGTATGTACTCTATATTGCAAGTACTTACTTGCCAATGCCAGGTATGAAATATGTAATATTAGCACCCTACTTATCACTTATAATATGTGCACTTAGAGTTTTAGTAACAAATAAATGGGCAGTTATAAGATTTAATATCGTATTTGCTATGATTATGTCTCTTATATCAATATATATGAGTTTGGCGATCATTATAACGACTATACTAACTGAATTAACTGGACTTGTTCTGGGTCAATTTGCTAGTAAATTTAAAAACCTTATAACATCAGCATTATATTCATTTTACGCTGTATTTGTATCACTAATTACACTTAAATACATTCTATTAACATCAGATATTATAGAGATTAGTATTATTATGATAATTTCACTTAGCCTAGTTGGATTTGTTCTTGGTATATTTGGAGCAAGGATAGGAGAAGAAGTTGGTGAGAGAGTTCGTAAAATTGTTGTTAGCGATGAAAGTAGCTTGTAACTCATTCATATAAAGTAAGTGTAAATTTGTTTTATACTTATAAAGGTATATGTACTCTTTTGACAAATTAATAATAGTAAAGAAGTTTTTAGAAGTGCATCATGTACTAGGAGTTAAGGTCATACGTATTATATTATATATAGGTAGATATTATATTGTTATGCTAGAAGAGGAGGGTACATATTGAAATTTGATATTAGGGAGTTAACTATAAAGAAGATACATAAGATGATGTTACAAGGAGAGATAACTTGCGAGGAGCTTACAAAGGCTTATATAGATAGAATTGATAGGCTTGATAAAACTGAAAATAATATTAACTCAGTTATATTGGTAAATCCAAATGCCATAGAAGAAGCAAAAAAGATAGATATGAGAATAAAGATAAGCGGTATAACTGGAGCGCTTGATGGAATTCCTGTGTTGCTTAAAGATAATGTAGATACAAAAGGTATGCAGACAACCGCCGGATCACTTAGTCTTGAAGGTTATGTTCCGGGTGAAGATAGTTTTATAACAAAAAAAATTCTAGATGCTGGGGCACTAATACTTGCAAAAGTTAATCTGCATGAGTTTGCTATATGGGGAGAGACTATAAGTTCAATTCTTGGTCAAACTCACAATCCTTATGATTTAACAAGAACGCCTGGTGGATCAAGTGGTGGTACTGGTGCAGCTGTTGCATCTAACTTTGGAATGATAGGAATCGGAACTGATACTATAAATTCTGTAAGATCACCATCGTCATCAAATAATCTAGCTGGAATTAGGCCTACAATTGGCCTTGTGAGTAGAACTGGTATAATACCATACTCTTATACTCAAGATACTGCGGGCCCTATATGTAGAACCGTAGAG
>JBARWW010000168.1:0-13881 GCA_049647005.1 Acidaminobacteraceae bacterium
GGCACGCCGCCAGCGTTCATCCTGAGCCAGGATCAAACTCTTAATAAAAAGTTTATTAAGCTAAGATTTTGAAAATCGAAAACGAACTAATTCGTTTTGAAAATCTGTTTTTACTCGCTAGAGTAAAAAGCATCATCATAGTTAATTGTTTAAATCCATTTACTACATTGTTTTGCTGGTTTACCAGCTTTTTTTTGACTAGGAATCATGCTAACTTAACATTTCAAATAAATGAAACGTGTTTAAATTCGCATTAATTTTTCTTTATTTACATAAAGTTTTTTTGTTATATTGTTTAGTTTTCAAAGTTCAGTTTTCTTTTTTCTCACCGCCAACAAACATTTTGTTTCATCTTAGCGACTATTATATTTTATCATTATTATTTGTTGCTGTCAAGCGTTTTTTGCTTTTTCTCATTTGCAAAGTAAGTAATGGATAAGCAACTTTTTCAAATCAATTTCTCATTTACTTTGAAAAGCTCTTGGCAACTCATTTATAATACCATTAGCTAAACAAGGAGTCAATACCTTTATGAAATGTTATTATATTCAGATTATTCTACATTTCAATAATCTATTTTCTTCTTATTATATAAGGCCATTGAAGTATAGTTCATACTATAATATAATCAATATAAATTCCTTAGCTTGAAAACAATTTTAAGTTTATAAATTGCTAGATACAAAATGGAGGTCCTTATAAATGAAAAGAGTACTATCTGGAGTTCAACCTTCAGGACAAATTACATTAGGTAATTATATTACAATGAAGAACTTTCTAAATCACCAATCAACTAATGATTGCTTCTATTGTGTTGTTGATTTGCATTCGATAACAATTCCACAAGATCCAAAGGAGCTATATGAAAACTCACTTAAGCTTGCTTCTTTATACATGGCTATCGGCCTAGACCCTAAAAAAGTTACTTTATTTTTACAATCACAAGTTTCAGCTCATGCAGAATTGGCTTGGATACTACAATGTAATACTTATATGGGTGAACTAAGTCGAATGACACAATTTAAAGAGAAAAGTGAAAAGAACAAATCTTATTCTACGGGCCTTTATACATATCCAGTTCTTATGGCAGCTGATATATTACTTTATGACACTGCATTTGTACCTGTTGGAGAAGATCAAAAACAACATCTTGAATTAGCTAGAGATATAGCTACCAGGTTTAACAATAAATATGGAGATACATTTGTTATACCTGAACCACTTATTGCTAAACAAGGTGCAAGGATTATGTCTTTAGATGATCCTAGTATTAAGATGAGTAAAAGTAATCCTGCTCCTCATAGTAAAATTGCATTGCTTGATCCTGCTAGTAAAATTAAAAAGTCCATCATGAAAGCTACAACCGATAGTGACGGAACTATTAATTTTGATATAGAAAACAAACCAGGTGTTAGTAATCTTATAACTATTTATTCTTCACTTACCGGTGAATCTATAGATTCTATTGTTGCTAAGTATGAAGGACAAGGTTATGGGCAATTTAAAAAAGATTTAGTTGGTATAACATGGGATATCTTATTGCCTATTCAGGAGAAGAGTCAACAGTATCTTGATTCTGGAGAAGTTCGTGAAGTTCTTATTGAAGGTTCAAAGAAAGCAAATGATGTAGCTCAAGTTGTTCTTAATAGAGTTAAAAAGAAAATTGGACTTGTCACTTTTTAATATTTATTTAGTCTATAAGGTAAAAAAGTTGTCTTAGAATATATTCTAAGACAACTTTTTTATATTTCATTTAGTTTTTTAAATTCTTTTTTAAATTTCTTGAGTATTTTCTTTTCCATTCTTGATATAGTCATTTGAGAAACATCTAATTCATTCGCTACTTGAATTTGTGTCTTACTTTCAAAAAATCTATCTTTTATTATCTTAACTTCTATTTCATTTAGTTTTTCCATACATTTATCTATAAAATCTTTATTCTCAATTATATCAAAGTATTTATCTTCTTCACCTATTATATCTAACAATTGAATATCTTTGTCATCTCCATTAGAATCATAACTTATATCTAATGATTTTGGAGTATATACATGGGATGCTTCCATAGCTTCTATAACTTGCTCTTCAGTACAAGCTAAGTATTTTGCTATATCTTCAATTTTAGGTACTCGTTGTAACTCCTGTTGTAATTTATTCTTTGCAACATTAATTTTTTTTGAAAGTTCTTGAATTCTTCTAGGTACTCTAACTGACCAACCTTTATCTCTAAAATACTTTTTTATTTCACCAATAATTGTTGGTGTAGCGAAACTTGAAAATTCAAAACCTCTATCTACATCGAATCTCTCTATTGCATACATAAGCCCTAGAGATGCAACTTGATATATATCCTCATAATCAATACCTTTATTAATGTATTTCTTAGATAGAATCTCTGTTATATATAAATATCTCTTTATAAGTTCATCTCTAACTTTTATATCTTTTTTTTCCTTATAAAGTTTAAATAACACTTTCGAATTAATTTGACTTAAATCACTCATATCAATTGATTCAATATCTAAGACGATTTCAGAGGTAATTGTATTATCCATTTTTATCAGCCCCTAAATAATATATTCGCCCTCTTAAAGGTTTTTTATAAGTTTTATATATGATCCTTTACCAGTTGTTGATTTAATTTCAACATCATCCATTAAACTTTTCATAATGAATAAACCTAAACCACTTTCCTTAGGATTTTCTAAATCTGGTTCTTTATATTCATCCAACTTAAAACCACTACCACAATCAGTAACTTCTATTTGGAAAGAATCTTCCTTAATTATAAAATTTATGTCATATGTATCATTACACTTGCCGTGAAGTACTGCATTATTGCAAGCTTCACCAACTGCAACTTTTATATCTTCAATTTCTTCTATATCAAATCCTATTTTATTGGCTAATACAGAAGCAGTTAATCTAGCAACGCTTACATATTCTGACTTTGTCGGAATAGAAATAGAAATGTTATCGCTCATATTGACCTTCCACCTTTATTATTTTCTAAAAAACTATGTGAACTAACAAATTATTTAATTATAAAAATTTTATCTAAGCCTGTTATTCTTAACAGTTTTGATATATTGCTTTTAACATTTGAGACAAATATATTATTTTCATTTTTCTTTACTCTTTTTAGTACCCCGATTAGAACACCTAATCCAGTACTGTCTATATAAGATAAATTACTCATATCTAAATCTATACTAAGTTCTTTTTCATCAAGGATTAAGTTCAAATCTTTTTTAAGTTGTATAGATGAAGAAATATCTACATCCCCACTAATCAAAATTCTCCATATATTATCCAATTCCACGTACTCTTTTTCAACAGTTAATGCCACTCTTAGCCCCTCCTCTAAACAACACTTTTCCAAATTACCCTTAGATTTAATATACTAATAAGCTTATAAATTAGAATATTAAAAATAAATTCAATATAGTTGTATTTTTATAGTTTCTTAATCGCGACAAGACAAAAATTATTTTTCAAATGAATAGTCCGATATCCTATTATATATTATTTTGTAGTAAAACACACATAACAGTTTCAATAATCGAAAGTTATTTATTTAATAATTATTTCTATCAAAATCAATTTTGATGGTTTTACATAAAAAATACTTACTCCTATACTATATAGCTATATTTTTCAAAAAAAAATTACGAAAAAAAAGAATCCTAAAAATAGGATTCCAATATATTATATTTAATATATTAAAGGGGGCTATGCTTAATATATACCCCCTATAAATAATTCAAACATTTATTTATAAATTTAAAATTGATATTGTATTATTTTTCTTCTTTTTCTTCTTTTTCTTTTTATTCTACTTCAATTTTAACTTCTGTTTCAGCTGATTTTAAAGTTTCTGTAGTATTTTCAACTGCTTCTGACTCATCATCTTCTTTATCTATAACTTTTGCAATAGATACTACTGAAGATTCTTCATCGGTTCTCATAAGCGTAACTCCACTCGTGGCTCTACCTGATACTGATATACCAGCAACTTTAATTCTAATTAGAACACCTTGATTATTAGTAAGCATTATTTGATCATCATCTTCTGTCATAAGTGCGGCAATTAAATAACCAGTTTTGTCGTTAACATTATAAGTTTTAATTCCTTTTCCACCTCTAGTTTGAGTTCTGTACTCAGACATATTAGTTCTCTTACCATATCCATTTTCGGATACAACAAGTAATTTGTTTTCGTCTATAACATTTTCAAGCATAACAACTCTGTCACCAGGAGCTAATTTAATACCCCTAACACCAGCTGCGTTTCTACCCATTTCTCTAACATCAACTTCATTAAATCTTATAGATTTACCCATTGAAGTTACAATTATAACATCATCATTTCCACTAGTAATTTTTACAGAAATAAGTTCATCGCCAGCATTTAGAGAAAGTGCAATAAGTCCTGATTTTCTTGAACTATCAAATTTACTTAAACTTGTTTTCTTAATAGTACCATTTCTTGTACAAAGCATAAGATATCTCTCGTCAAAGTTTTTGATTGGTATAATTGATGTTATAGATTCACCAGGCTCAAATTGAATAAGGTTTATAGCTGCAGTTCCTTTTGAAATACGAGATCCAACAGGAATATTATAAGCCTTCATTCTATAAACTTTACCAAAGTTAGTAAAGAACATTAAGTAATCATGAGTTGAAGTTGTATAAATATTTTCAACAAAATCTTCTTCTTTAGTTGATATACCAGCTTTACCTCTACCGCCTCTCTTCTGAGCAGCGTATTCACTTGCAGCAACTCTCTTAATATATCCATGATGAGTAAGAGTTATAACAACTTCTTCTTCTTCAATTAAATCTTCCATATCAATTTCATCAGCTGAAAAATGAATTTCAGTTCTTCTAGGATCATCAAATTTTTCTTTTACATATAAAAGATTTGCTTTTATTATATCTAATAATAGAGACTCATCAGCTAAAATTTCTTTTAACTCTTTTATAGTAATCATTAATTGATTATATTCATTTTCAATTTTTTCTCTCTCTAGTCCAGTCAATCTTTGTAATTTCATATCAAGAATTGCTTGAGCTTGAATATCAGATAGTCCAAATCTCTCAGTTAACTTATCTTTTGCATCTTGAGATACTTTACTGCCTCTAATTATAGAAATAGCTTCATCTATATTATCAAGTGCAATTTTGTAACCTTCAAGAACATGAGCTCTCTCTTCAGCTTTTCTAAGATCAAAATTTACCCTTCTTGTTTCAACTTCTTTTTGATGGTCTAAATAGTGAGTTAAAATTTCAAATATATTAAGAACTTTAGGTTCGCCTTTAACAAGTGCGATCATTATTATTGAATAAGTTGTTTGAAGTTGAGTATGTTTATATAACTTATTTAGAACAACATTAGGATTAACATCTTTTCTAAGTTCTATAACCACTCTAATACCATTTCTATTACTCTCATCTCTAAGATCTGTTATACCATCTACTTTTTTATTTCTTACCAAGTCTGCTATATCTTCAAGTAACTTAGATTTATTTACCTGATATGGTATTTCAGTCACAATAATAGCACTTTTTCCACTTCTAATTTCTTCTATTTCAGCTTTTGATCTTACTAAAACGCGTCCACGACCGGTCCTATAAGCTCTTTTAAAACCTTCCATACCCATTATATCAGCACCAGTTGGAAAATCTGGTCCCTTTATAATATCTATAAGATCTTCTACTGTTGCATCTTTATCTTCAATTAGTTTTATAGTTCCATCAATTATTTCACCTAAATTATGTGGCGGAATAGATGTCGCCATACCAACTGCAATACCATTAGATCCATTAACTAAAAGGTTAGGGTATCTAGCTGGTAGTACAACTGGTTCTTTTAACGTTTCATCAAAATTATTTGTTGTCTCTATTGTGTCTTTTTCTATATCACGTAAAAGCTCCATTGACAGTCTAGTCATCCTAGCTTCTGTATATCTCATTGCCGCCGCACTATCACCATCAACTGATCCAAAGTTTCCATGTCCATCAATTAGTAATTGTCTAGTTGAAAACTCTTGGGCCATTCTTACCATAGCATTATAAACAGAAGTATCACCATGAGGGTGATACTTACCAAGTACATCACCGACAATACGAGCAGATTTTCTATGAGGTTTATCTGGTCCAAAATTAAGCTCATTCATAGCATATAATATTCTTCTATGAACCGGCTTTAGTCCATCTCTTACATCAGGAAGTGCTCTTGAAACAATAACACTCATAGCGTAATCAATATAAGATTTTTTCATTTCTGTACTTATATCTATATTTATTATTTTTTCATTATTTTCTACCATTTATATACCCCTCTAAAAATCTAAATTAGTTACGTATTTCGCGTTTTCTTCTATGAATTCTCTTCTCGGTTCTACTTTTTCACCCATAAGAGTTGAGAATACTAAGTCAGCTTCAACAGCATCATCTACATTAACTTTTATTATAGTTCTTTCAGCTGGATTCATAGTTGTTTCCCACAATTGCTCTGGATCCATCTCTCCAAGACCTTTGTATCTTTGAATCGTAATTCCTTTATTTCCTATTTCTTCTAATAAATTTTGTAATTCACTATCAGAATAAGTGTAATAAACTTTCTTGTTTTTCTTTACTTGATAAAGTGGTGGTTGAGCAATATATATATATCCATTTTCAATAAGTGGTTTCATATATCTAAATAAAAATGTAAGTAAAAGAGTTCTAATGTGCGCTCCGTCAACGTCGGCATCGGTCATTATAACAATTTTATGATATCTAAGTTTCTCTATATTAAACTCATCACCAATACCACATCCAAATGCAGTTATCATAGCTCTTATTTCTGATGAACTAAAAATTCTAGCAAAGTTTGATTTCTCAACATTTAGGATTTTTCCTCTTAGTGGAAGTATCGCTTGTATACTTCTATCTCTTCCTTGTTTTGCAGATCCACCAGCCGAGTCTCCCTCGACAAGATAAATTTCACATTTTTCTGCTCTTTTTTCAGAACAATCAGCAAGTTTACCTGGAAGAGTCATACCGTCAAGTAGACCTTTTCTTCTAGTTAATTCTCTAGCTTTTCTTGCAGCTTCTCTAGCTTTTGCAGCTCTCATACATTTTTCTATTATTATTTTCGCTTCTTGAGGATTTTCTTCTAAGTAGTTTGTAATCATCTCAAAAGTGAATGATTCAACAATACCACGAACTTCACTATTACCTAATTTTGTTTTTGTCTGACCTTCAAACTGTGGTTCTTGAAGTTTAATCGATACTATAGCAGTTATACCTTCACGTATATCTTCACCTGTTAAATTCTCATCTTTTTCTTTTAATAAACTTTTTTTCCTAGCATAATCATTCATAGATCTTGTAAGTGCACTCTTAAATCCACTCAGGTGTGTTCCACCTTCATGAGTGTTTATATTATTTGCAAATGTAAATACATTATCACTGTAACTATCCGTGTATTGAATAGCAATTTCTACACTATTATCACCATTTACAGTTTCGCTATATAAAATATTTTGATGCACAGGTGTCCTATTTTTATTTAAATAAGAAATAAATTCTTTTATTCCACCTTCATAGTAGAATTCAGATTTTTTCTCTTTATTTTCTCTTTCATCTATTAATATTATCTTTATTCCTTTATTCAAAAATGCAAGTTCTCTAATTCTATGCTCTAATGTTGAAAATTCAAATTCTAATGTCTCAAATATAAGATGATCTGGTTTAAACATAGTTCTTGAACCGGTAGTGTCAGTTTCACCAACTATAGTTAATTCTTTAGTTGTTGCACCCCTCTCAAATTCAATTCTATGAATCTTTCCATCTCTTTTAATCTCAACTTGAAACCATTCAGATAATGCATTAACTACCGATGCACCAACCCCGTGAAGACCACCAGATACTTTGTATCCACCACCACCGAACTTACCACCTGCATGTAAGACTGTATGTATTACTTCAACAGCAGGTTTTTGCATTTTAGGGTGAATATCAACAGGCATACCTCGACCGTCGTCTGTAACAATTATTTCATTATCTTTTCCAATTATTACTTCTATAGTTTTACAGTGTCCAGCAAGTGCCTCATCAATACTATTATCTATTATCTCATAAACTAAATGATGAAGTCCTTTTTCACTTGTTGATCCAATATACATACCTGGTCTTTTTCTAACAGGCTCAAGTCCTTCTAAAACTTGTATCTGTTTGGCATTGTATTCGTCGTTTACTTTAGCAGTCATTTGTTACCTCCCGCACTATATCATCTGAATTTTTCCAGAATTTACACTAAAAATCCTTGCATTAGCAATATTTTCAGAAAAAATATTATTAACGTCTGTAGTCGTTATTATCATTTGCATTTTACTTAATGTTTTAACTAAATCGTTTTGTCTATATATATCAAGCTCACTCATAACATCATCTAGTAATAATATAGGATATTCTCCAACTTCTTCTTTTATGATTTCAATTTCACTAAGCTTAAGTGATAGCGCTGCTGTTCTTTGTTGACCCTGTGAACCATAGTTACGTATGTCTATTTCATTTATTAAAAAAGTCATATCATCTCTATGCGGTCCTACAGATGTGAATCCCCTCTTTATATCTGTAAATTCTGAATCAAGAAGTTTTTTTTCGAATTCATCTATTATTTTTAGCTTATCACAAAGCCTGGCCGATTTAAGATTTGGTAAATAAATTAGAGCAAGAACTTCTTTCCCATCACTAATACCATAATGAATTTTATTTGATGTAATATTTAATTTTTCTATAAATTCAATTCTTCTTAGAATTATTTCCGTTCCTACAGTTGAGAGCTTTTCATTCCAAATTGGTAATGTAGATTTCAAACTATTTTTAGTAGATATTTGTCTAAGTAGATTATTTCTTTGAATTAAAATTTTATGATACTCAATCAATTTTGCACAGTATGATGGACTTATATGACTAAGTTCTCTATCTATGAATTTACGTCTATCTACTGGTGTACCTTTTATTAACTTTAAATCTTCTGGTGAAAATATGACTATATTAAAAAAACCTATTAATTCGGAAATTTTTGTAAGACTCGAACCATTTACTTTTATTTCCTTTTTCTTATTTTTCTTTATTCTGTAGTCAATAGTAAATTCACGGTCAAATTTAATAGCACTAAGATGAGTTGTCGCAGTATCACATTCCATTTTTATAAGCTCAATATCTTTTGAAGTTCTAAAAGACTTTCCAAATCCAGCAACATAAATTGCCTCTAACAAATTCGTTTTTCCTTGAGCATTGTTGCCTATAAAAATATTTACATTACTAGCTAACTCTATCTCCGCTTTTTCAAAATTTCTAAAGTTTGATAAACTAATTTTTTTTATATGCAATCCTATGCACCTCATTGCAATTACTAATTAAAATCACGTTTTGCACAGTGCAAAATCATCATGAGTTTAATTAGTAATTGCTAAACTATTATATTATACCCTTTTCTAAATAATAAAACAAATCCAAGATTATCAATCAAGGATTTGTTTAAATACCTACGCTTCAAGAATATTTAGTGAAATAATTTCATCGATTCCGCCTTCTTCATCAAAAAATAATACTTCAACTACGTCACCTTGACGAATTTTTTTGCCTCTTTGAGTTTCAGTCTCTCCATTAAGTCTAACCATACCATCTTGTATCATTATCTTTGCAAGACCACCAGTATCTACAACACTAGCATGCTTTAAAAGTTGATCCAATTTGATAAAGTCACCTTTTATCAGTATATTTCTCATACTGACCTCCTATTATATATATAAGTAATATTATCCAAATTAATTTGGAATTCTTACTGGTAAAACTAAATAAATATAGTTGTCATTATCCTTAGGCTTTATAATACAAGGACTTACACTAGTAGTTAATTCTATTATAATTTCTTCGCTATCAATTACCTTAAGAGCATCTACTAAGTATTTTGGATTAAATCCTATTTCAAGATCTTGTCCCTCAAGTTTTATAGATAATTTCTCATTAACATTACCTATCTCAACATTTGATGTAATATTTAATAAATTATCAGTAAATATAAGTTTGATTGAACTATTCTTTCCTTCATTTGCAAGTAAAGATGCTCTTTCAATACTATTTTGGAAATCTGAAGTATTCACAACTACTTTTGTTTTGTACTCATTTGGTATTATCTGATCATATTTTATAAAGTCACCATCAAGAAGTCTTGATATAACTTTTATATTATCAACTTTAAATAATATATGTTTGTCAGTAAATGATATTTTTATGCTATTTTCTTTATCAAATGCCGATACTATTTTTCCAACTTCATTTAATGTTTTTCCAGGAACAATAGCTTTATTTTCAATATCAGATCCTAAAGTTCCAGTTTTAAGTGCAAGCCTATATCCATCTATAGCTACCATAGAAATAACTCTATTTTTTATTTCAACTAAAACTCCAGTAAGAACAAGTCTACTTTCATCTTGGCTTGTAGCAAATATTGTTTGTCTAATCATATTCTTAAGTAAATCACTATCTATATCATATGAATTATTTTCATCAACTTCTGGAAGTTCTGGATACTCCTCAGATGATTGTCCTTGTATATTAAATTTAGAACCTAAACATTCAATATGAATATTTTTATATGAATCAACTTCTATTGAAACATTATGGTTAGGTAATTTTCTAATTATCTCACCAAATATTTTTGAAGAAATAACAACAGATCCTTCAGATTCAATATTAGCAGATATAATAGTATCTATACCAATACTAAGATCATTACCAACTAATCTTAACTTGTTAGCATGTGCTTCTAAATAGATTCCTTTTAGTACAGGTAGTGTAGATTTAGTAGATACAGCTTTTTGGACAATAGCTATAGCTTGTGATAGTTCGCTTTGATTGCATATGAATTTCATTGTGGATAACCTCCCAAGTGTATTTCATGATTTTTAGATAAATATATATAATAATATATATAGTAATAGTAGTAGGGGACGTGGATATGTTAATAAGCTCAAAATCCGTTGAAATACAAACTAAAACTAGAATTATTAACATGTGGATAAGTATTTTAAAAATCATTAATAACTAAGGTGTTTATAAAGAAAAAGTTATCAACAATCAGGACTATAATTATCTACAGGAAATTGTGTATAGTTAAATTAAAGTACTATTCCCCTTGAATTTCTTTTCTAATTTTTTCAATTTTATTCTTAAGTTCGCTTGATTCTAAAATATCTCTAGATATTTTATCATAAGCATGAATTACTGTTGTGTGATCGCGACCACCAAATTCTTCTCCAATCTTAGGAAGAGATAAGTCTGTCATCTCTCTTGTTAAATACATAGCTATTTGTCTAGGGTGAGAAATAGACCTAGTTCTTCTTTTAGATTCAAAGTCCTCAATTTTAATGTTGTAGTACTGGGCAACAGAGATTTTGATAAGATCTACAGTCACTTGTTTTGGTTTTGAAGATGAAATTATATCTTTTAAAGCTTCGCTGCAAAGTTCAATTGAAACTTCTCTATTTGTAAGAGATGAGTAAGCAATTATTCTAGTTAATGCTCCTTCAAGTTCTCTAATGTTAGATTTTATATTTTTAGCTATAAATTCAAAGACTTCATTAGGTATTTGAATACTGTCAACTTCAGCTTTTTTTCTAAGAATAGCAATTCTAGTTTCGAAGTCCGGAGCTTGAATGTCAGTAATAAGGCCCCACTCAAATCTTGATCTAAGACGATCTTCTAGAGTTGGAATTTCTTTAGGTGGTCTATCACTAGATACTATTATCTGCTTGTTGTCTTCATATAATGCGTTAAATGTATGAAAAAACTCTTCTTGAGTTCTTTCTTTGCCAGCAATAAACTGAATATCATCAACAAGTAGAACATCAACAGTTCTATATTTATTTCTGAATTCTACATTTTTATCATCTTTGATAGAATTAATTAGCTCATTAGTGAATTTCTCACTTGAAACATAAACTACTTTTGCATTAGCGTTTTGGCCAAGTATATAGTGGCCTATAGCATGCATTAAGTGAGTTTTGCCTAGTCCAACACCGCCATAAATAAATAGTGGGTTATAAGCTTTTGCAGGTGATTCTGAAACTGCAAGAGAAGCTGCGTGAGCAAATCTATTACTGTTGCCGATTACAAATTCGTTGAAAACATACTTGCGATTTAATTTAGGTGGTTCAAATGAATCAGTATATTTATTTTGTTCGGTAGTTTCTACTATATTAGGAGCATTATCTCCTGGAACAAGAAATTCTAAAATATAATCTATTGAAGTAACTTGCTTTAAAGCGTTTATTATTAGAGAGCTATATCTAGTCTCTAAAATGTCTTTATTAAATTTATTAGGTACAGATAAAACAAAAATATTGTTATTTATCGTAATTGGTTTAATAGTTTTTAACCAAGTATTAAAACTAACTTCTGTAAGCTCTGACTTCATTAAATTTAGAGTTTTTTCCCAAACGTCTTTTACATTCATTATTTACCCTCCTGTATTGATAATTTACTTAAACAAAATCATAATGCTAAAAGCATATAAAAAAGCAAAGCGTATTATGAAAATATTTAAGAAAACTATCTAATTAATATTTTATCCACAGACAAATAACGAAAAATGTGGATATATAGTGTGATTAAACAAAAAAAATATAAGTGTAAATTATCAACAGCAACTATGTATAAAATATAACTATTAATATAAAATGGCTAGTTATATAAAATTATCAACTAACTGTGGATAAAATGATGTAATAGTCATTAACAGATTAGAAATAGAGCAGATGCATATAATAAAAGACAAACACAAAGGTTAATTATATAGGAATACATAGAAATATCAACCATTAATCAACAATTTAATCCACAAAATCAGAAAAAAAAGTATATGTTAATAAAAAACTAAGTTATCAACAGGTGTGTTAATAATAACAAACTTGCTAGTAAAATTCAATGAATAAGAAAAAAATATACACATGTGCTTAAATTGTGGATAAAAAAATGTTAACAAAAAAAACATAGCAATTAATGAATAAACTATAAATAATAAAAATTAGAAATTGAATTATGATAAAATTGAATAGTGAAATGAAATAAATAAAGGCGCATTTGATCAGAAATAAAATAGAAGAAAAAAAATTCAATAATTTTTTGCTAAATAAATTATTGAGTGATCGTATATAAGTATAATGATTGTTAATATATTATTACTTATAAGGAAGGAATATTTTTAAAAAAACATTTGATATACAATATAGCTATATAAAGTATATTAAAAGAAGAGAAGCACAATATATAGTGATTTTAATTATATATATAAAGGAAGAAAAAAAATAAGAAGCAGGAAAGGCTTTTTAATGTTGACATATAAAGGTCTTAAGGTTATAATTGTGGAGCAGACTTTTTGTGATTTTGTAAATCTAATATTTGGTTAGATAAATTGTTCGCTTGGAGTTTAGAATTTATAATAATTTGTGAATACTTTTAATTAGGTAATTTGCATACTATATATATTGATAGAGGGAGGTGGATTAAGTGAAAAGAACTTACCAACCAAAGAAAAAACAAAGAAGTACTGAGCACGGTTTTAGAGCTAGAATGAGAACTAAATCTGGTAGAAACGTAATAAAAGCTAGAAGACTTAAAGGTAGAAAAAAATTGACTGCTTAAGTAAGACCGCAAGATGTGGTCTTTTTTTGCAATTATGGAGCTTTATGGAGGATTAATTGTGAATGATGAAAGACTAAAAAAAAGCAGTCAGTTTACCCTTGTTTACAAAAAAGGAAAATCAGAAGTAACTAGATTTATGGTCATGTACTATTTAAAAAACGGATTTGAGTATAATAGGAT
>JBARWW010000169.1:0-6432 GCA_049647005.1 Acidaminobacteraceae bacterium
CACCAAGAAGACCTGCAATTTCTACTGTTGACTTAAGTAGGCCTTCAAGTGCCGTTATTAAAATCGCCATAGAAAGTATAATTAAAACCTTCTTTGTATCTCTTATATGTTTATTCTTAAATAGATAGGACATTATAAGTCCAGCTACTATTCCAACAGCTATACCAAGTGCAATTGATAGCGGTATACTAAGTATCTTAACACCTATGTTCACCTTACTTCCACTATAGAGACCTAGGAAAGTAGTAAATATTGTAATAGCAAATACATCATCAATTGATGCGCCAGCAAGAACTAGGGTTGGAATGTTTTTATCAGACCCTATTCCCTCATCCATAAATTTAAGCATAAGCGGTACTACTACAGCTGGTGATACTGCAGCAATTATAAATCCAAGTATACCACCCTCGATAAATGAAAATCCAAGTAGTTTAGTTGACATAAATGCAATTATAAATCCTTCACATATACCAGGTATAAATGAAAACTTGATTGCCATAGATCCAACTGAGTTAAGTTTTTCACGGCTAATTCCAAGTCCCGCACGAAGCAGTATAATTATAAGTGCAATCGTTCTAAAATCTTGTGATACATCTAGCAATACTTGGTCTAAAAGATTAAGTCCAAAGGGTCCAAGTCCTATTCCAAGTATAAGCATACCGAGAAGTCCTGGCAAATTCATCTTTTCAAATATGTAATTCATAAGTAAACCAAGAGCTATTATAAGTCCCAAACTAGTAACCATTTTTACCTCCCTATAATTAAGCATATATGCATTTTTTAATCAAAATTTTTATGAATTAAACAATAATATATGTCATATTTTACATACTACTAGACTAACATAAAAAACTCCTATTTAAAGTATGAATAACCTTTAAATAAGAGTTAGAAAAACCACATTATTCTAAATAATTTTTAAGCAATATTCACATTATTATACTGCAAAAAGCTGATCCGTTCAATACTAAGAAAAGTTATACCTCTTTATATCATTTATATATACTTTTTATATCATTTATATATCAATAAATTCTATTATAAATTTACTGCCATTATCATAATTTTCATCCAGTTTAATTTCACCACTAATCTGCTTCATATTTTCTTTTGCCACATAAAGCCCTATACCATCACCCGGCGAATCATTCTTTACCTGACTTCTGAAGTATGCGTTAAATATATTCTCTCTATCTTCAATTTTTATACCAAGGCCACTGTCAGTAATTTGAATTAAAAATTTATCGTTTTCTTTTGTAAGACCAATTGATACATAACCTCCATCATTTGTATATTTATATGCATTTGTAAGCACATTATATATAACTTGACTTAGCTTATACTTATCTGTATTTGCAGTAGTTTTACCATCGCAATTAAGCGATAAATTGATATTCTTTTTCTCAAATTGTAGTCTTAGACCCGCTGTAATTTGACTTATTAGCCCACATATATCAACACTTGTAACTTCTATACTTTCATAGTCTTTTTCAGCATCAATCATAGCACTTAGATTAGATATAATGGATGTAACATTATCAACTTCATGTATAAGTATCGTAGTTTCATCATCATTTAGCTCAATAACACCATCTTCATAACCCTCTATATGAGTTTTAAGTATTGTAAGTGGAGTTCTTGTTTGATGTATTAGTTCATCTATTAGTTTTTTACGACTCCTTTGCTTAAGATCAAGTTTTACCCTCAGACTATCTAAACTGTGCTCTATTACTTGTATTTCTTTTACCTTAGACCTTACATCTTCACTTTTATTACCAATCTCTATACTTTGAGCTTTATTTGCTGTTAAAACTAATTCTTTTGACATCTTCTTACTTACAAATCCACCAATTATAAATGCAATAGCAAGAACTATCGCTACAGATTTCGCACTATTTACAAATAAATTGGACATAAATATTCTTGAAGCTATAGAGTTTTTAATAGTGCTATTTCTAGTTATACTAACACTACCTATTATTTTACCATCATGTGTTATATCTATACTATCAATCTCTTCAAACTGCGAATCAATTCCACGATTCATCATCTTACTCATACCACTACCATTGTTTCCTTTATTTAAATTTTGCCTGCTACTAACATTTACTAAAATATTTTCAGAACTATCATATATCACTATTCCCTTTATAGGATCTACAAGATATGAATTAACTTCAAGAGTTGTATAGTCATTAGATCCACTATGCTCTGATAGCACCTCATTTGAATACTCTACAATCTTATTTACTTGATAATTGTAGGAGTCTTCTACATAGATGTTAAAAGATTTATTTGTTAAAGCCCCAAGTACTAGCGTATTTATTGCAACTGAAAGTATGGCAACTAAAAATAATACCATAAGCCATTGTCTTCTTATAGTCATTTAGTCACCTCCAAAAATATAACCAGCTCCATATTTTGTAATTAAAACCTCTGGTTTTTTGGGATTTTTTTCTATTTTATGCCTTATTCTCTTTATATGAGTATCTATACTTCTATCAAATCCATCATAATCATCACCAAAAGCAAGTTCTATCAATTGTTCACGACTAAGAACCTGTCCCTTATTAACAAAAAATGTTTTTAAAAGATTGAACTCTGAAGATGTTATAGCTATTTCTACATCTGATTTAAATAATTTCATACTTGATGTATTTAAGCTTAAGTCATGATATGTATAACTTTTTTCATCATTTTCATGATAAACCCTTTTTAATATAACTTTTATACGCCTCATAAGTTCACGTACACTAAAGGGTTTAATAATGTAGTCATCTGCTCCTATGTCAAATCCTTTTATACGATCCTCTTCTTGTTCTTTTGCAGTAAGCATCAAAACCGGCATATCAGATATAGTTCGAATTTCACGTAAAACATCAAAGCCATCAATGCCAGGCATCATAACATCAAGTAATACTAGATGAACTTTATTGTTATTTATAAATTCAAGAGCTTTAAATCCATCATTTGCAACAAAATAATCATAGCCTTCTTTCTCTATATACTTTGCTACAATGTCACTAATTTCTTTTTGATCTTCAACTATTAGTACAAATTTTTTCATACTATCACCCTTTTTTATCACTTATTATAAAAAAAATATCTATCCTTGATTATACCCTAAGTAAATTCAAATCTTTCAAATTTAGTATAGTAATTAAGAATAGATATTTATTAAATTTACAGATGTTTTTTATTAGTTAAAACATTTTTCTTTTGAACATATTCTTCTTCAGTAATTTCACCGTCAACATATTTTCTCTTTAAAATTTCTAAAATATCACTATCCACATTGTTAGTATCATTTT
Source organism: Acidaminobacteraceae bacterium (assembly GCA_049647005.1). GTDB lineage: Bacteria > Bacillota > Clostridia > Peptostreptococcales > Acidaminobacteraceae > JBARWW01. The sequence continues at coordinate 3,312 of JBARWW010000169.1, forward strand.
TTTTCTTAAGTAAAAAATATACAAGTAGGGCGGCTATAAGTACAAATATAATCATACATATAGCTTCAAATCCACCATTAAAATGGCCCATTCCTTCAAATCCTCCACCATAACCTCTTCCAAACATTACGACACCTCCTATATCTATTTATGCTAATATTTTCTTTTACATATTATTACCGACTTATATTTTTCATCATTTTTTTATAAGTTTCTTCATCAATTTCACTATTTGCATATCTACTTTTTAAAATCTGTTCTGCACTGTTTTCATTACTACTAAATAAATTTTTATTAGAAGATATATTCACATTATTTTTCACTGCAAATTGATAAACAAGATACGCTATTAATATCCATATTATAAACATCATAAAACTCACCTCTCTTATGTTCTTTATTATGCATTACAATTATGGCGCAAATGTGGCGAAAATCAATACAATTCTTCTTAGTTCAAGCTTCAATGTGTTTATATACTTATGCGAAACTCTTACCAGATGCTTTTTTAAAGCTGTGTGAGAGCTTAGATTCGCTCATACTAGCCACTTATGATAGATCACTATCCCTTAATATACTCATGCACATAGCTCGTTATATAGATAGAACTAGGACTAAGCTCACTCTCTGATTTAAACAAGCAACTATTGTTTATTTAAAAGTATAAGCAATATATAAAAAAGACCACTACTTCTATTTCTAAAAGTAGTGGTCTTTACTATATCTTCATTTGCGAGTTCTCAAATAATAATTCTGAGGTTTTAGTCTTCTAATTACTGTGGTTTAAAAAAACTTGCTATTGTAAAAACAACTACTTTTAAATCCACTCAACAACATCTTTCATAACTTGTCTTGCCTTAGGTCTAAGTTCTAAGTTTTCCGGTCTATATCCAAATGCAAGCATGCATGCAACTCCAAATTCATCATTTATAATGTTTTCTGATTTAAGCAGTTGATCAACTTTTTCTTTATCAAATCCTTCGATTGGGCAAGAATCTACTCCAATTTGAGCTGCTGAAGTCATCATATTTCCAAGAGGAATATACATTTGCCTTGAAGCCCAATCAAATAATTTTCTATCATCAGTTAAATCAAAATCATTTTTCTGGAAGTTTCCATAAAAATCACCTTTCATAGTTACAACTTCGCCTGGTAACTCTTGTATATTTTTCATAATGTGGTTTATATACTCTGATCCGGCCACTGTCGTGCTTCCTTTTCTAGCAAGCATAACTAAAAAATGACTTGAAGTTGGAAGTTGTTTTTGTGCTCCCCACGATACTTCTTTTAACTTTTCTCTTAACTCTTGGTTTTGTACAACTAAAAATTTCCAAGGCTCAAATCCAAATGAACTTGGAGATAATCTTCCTGTCTCAAGGATAAATTCAAAATCTTCATCACTAATTTTTTTTGTGTTGTCAAATTCCTTGCACGCATGTCTAAAGTTGTATGCTGATAAAATTTCTTGTTTCTTATTCATATAATACACTTCCTTTTCATATAGTATTTAGCTATTAATAACTTTTTGTTTATTGATATTATTTCTTTTAATGCTATAATAATATTATTAAACTCTATCAAGTGCAAGTATGCACTTTTATGATAGATACTATCAAAAAGGAGAGTGTTATGAGTCAAGCTGTTAAAAAAGAAGATGATGCTGAAAATAATTTTTGTAGACCAACATGCCCTATCGAATATACAATGTTTAACATAGCTGGAAAATGGAAGTTAGTTCTACTATGGCACATATATGATAAAGAAATAATAAGATATGGTGAACTTAAAAAATGCCTCAACAATATTACGCATAAAATGCTTAGTAATCAACTAAAAGACCTTGTTTCATATGGACTTGTTCATAAAGAAATGTATCATCAAGTTCCACCGAAAGTTGAGTACTCCTTAACTAAAAAAGGAAAATCCCTTGTTCCTATGCTTCATCTTATGCGCGACTGGGGTTTAGAGAATATGGTAGATGAAGTAATATAAATTGGCCATTAATATATTTACAACAATGGCCTTACCTAGAATAAAGCAAAAACTTTGATTAGCCACGAAGTTACATTCTAAATGTATTAAAAACAAAAGCCTGCTAATTATTAGCAGGCTTTTAGTATATTCACAAAATTTTTAAAATTATCTCTGTGCTTCGTACTTTCTAAGCAATTCCACAAATAATTCAGGAATCTTAGCTAAGTTCTCAGGAGTTTCAACATATGAAATACGGAACTGAGTATTTCCAGGGTTTTCTTCTCCATCTTTAATATTATAGAATCCAGTCATAGGTGCTACTAGTAAAGTTGTCTCAACTCCATCAACTGAGTAAGATCCCTTCTGAGCGCAATATAATACAAAGTCTATAGCCTTAAAGCCAGGCTTTACAATGTTTCTTACATCAAGAACAGAATAAATTGACGCATCAGGGCTTGACACGATTAATTTTGGTTCACGCTCTTTAAGTCCATTGTAAACCATCATAATCTGCTTTTTATAGTAATCTTTAAGTCCACCACACCACTCAGCAATTTGATCTGCGCTTTCATGAGCTAGTGCACCAAAGATATATTGCCCAATTACGTTAGCACAAAGGTTTGCAGTATATTCTGCAATAGAACGATTGTTAAACTCAGCATTGTCTGTTATAACAGCACCAATTCTTAGCCCACAAGCATTCCAAACTTTAGAAGCCGTCTCAATACTAATTCTTCTACCTTCAATACCTGGTACATCAGCATCTGATAGTCCCCAAACACTTACAAGTTTAGTTCCTTCTTCATAGTATAATTCACGATATGCTTCATCACTTACCATCCACATATTGTACTTAACACAAAGCTTTGCAAGATCTTTAAGTGAATCATGTCCAAATAACTGTCCTGTTGGATTATCATAAGGGATTACTAAAAGCGCTCCTGGATTATGCTCTTTAATTGCTTCTTCTATTTTATCCATTTCAGGAAGAGTAAATTTTCCATCCTCAGCTAGATTTCGCTTAACTGTAACAGTACTTCTACCAACTCTTTCTGCAAAAGAAATATAATTTGTATATGCTGGGTCAATCATCATAAGAGGTCTTTCGTCAGTTCCAGCAGGTCCACAAAGACCAATTAGAAGTAAC
>JBARWW010000170.1:0-12576 GCA_049647005.1 Acidaminobacteraceae bacterium
ATAATTTAATACTTCCATCTTCTAATTTAACTAAGTTTTCAAATACATGCGTTTTTCTATTTGTTAAGCCGCCAACCACAAATAATGGTTCTGCATTATCAAGACTTCCTTTTACAACAAGTGACAACCCTTCAATTGCATTAATTAAAGCTATAACTCTCGCACATTTTTCACTTTTTTCAGCCTCTATTTTAAAGTTTTCATCAACTCCAACTCGCTCTAAATCTATTGTAAAACTATACGACTTTAAACTTTTATCATACTCATATTGATAAGGCATAAGTCCACACTTTCCAGCTTCATTTTGAAGGTTATAGTCATTTTGCTCAGCGAATTTGCTTGCAAGATATAAATTGTTGTGAAATCTAGGATCATTTACAAACTCAGATACTGATACCGCATCTGTTAGGTAAAAGGAGCTATTTCGTTTATATGTAATATCTCCAGTGTTCATATATCCACCTTCAAGCGCTCTACAATTACTATTATTAAGCTCTTTATCAACATGTTTTTGAGTTGCTTTATTTACCACTACTACTAAATCTTCATATGACAAACTTTGATCCATAATAGCATTTTTAAGACTCTCTCTAGTCCTAATCGAATGTACTTTTCCATTTCTAAATGTTTTTTGAACTGATGAAATATTGCCAAGTCCTTCTCCGAAATTTGAAGTCATATTTGCAACTATAGTTAATGTTAAAGCGTTTTTATTCATTTTTATCATCCTCCTTAGAATTATATGGTGTTATGCCAAGTGCATTTACAAATGTATACGCAATATTTTTGTTTGCCTCAAAATCTTCAAATAAATCAAAGCTGAAATTAAATGGTATTTGCGAGTAAGCAGATAATTGTAATAGAATATCACAGAATTTATCATAATCTTTAAGAGTAATTGCACTTACTAATTTGTTTCTATAACTTGTTATCTTGTTTTCTTTATTCTCCGCTTTAAATTTTGCCTTTAATTTTTGAGCTGTACCATATGCACTTTTCATTTTATCATCCATGCTTTCACCTCCATAAATTAGCGAATTTATACGTATAATTTCGCTAGAAAAACTCCATTTTTCTTTTAGAAGAGTCTCGATAATATAGTCAATATTTTTTAAATTTATAATACTTTCTGTAATAGCCTTTTGAATATCTAAATAATAGTCTTTTCCAAGTTTTTTACTAAACATTATGCTTTTATAATTTTTAATTTTCTCAAAAATCTTAATCGCTGGCTTTCTTATAAATAAGGTTTTATAGTAGTTTGTTTCAACATCTTTTACTATTACCTCGACATCAAAATTTATAAATGATGATGATTCTTTTCTGTAGTTAAATAATAACTCGCGAGTATTCTTATTGTATTCTTCTTTATGTTCATTATAAGAACCCTCTAATTTGCTTGAAGTTTGAAACAATGCTCTAAGATTATAATTATTATTTATAAATACTCCTTCTGATGATTTTGTAAATGCAAATGGTATGAAATCAAATTCTAGATGATCTTCATATACAAAACTACTATAATCATTCATATATGATATTGACTTTGTTTTTCTACCTGCGTCAACATTATATCCGTTAAGTCTACATGTTTTCAGATCTTCTTTTAATAGCGCATTTGTATTTGAATACTTTCTATATAAGTGAATTCCATTTCTATAAGTTTCTCTTGTTAACTCGGTTCTATTTTTTTTAATAATATCTAAAATTTCAATATTATCTTCATAAGTTAGTTTAGGAAAAAACTTTTTCATAGGGACATTCGCTTTAAGTTTTTCATCTACAAGTTTTATTTGTGCTTCACTAAGTACTGAAATGTCTTCCACATCCATTAATACATCCTCAACTATTCTATGATGCATATAATCCAAGTAAAAATATTCTACAAACTTAAAATATTTGTTTTCATCTATGCTTTCATTATTGTACTCAATATAATCTTTCTCTTTATCATAAAAGAAAGCAATCTGATGAAAATCAAAATATTTTTTTAGTCCAACAATAGCTGCACTATATCTCCAATCCGAGGCTATCAATCTTCTATCATACTCCTCATTTATTATGTATTCTTTCATATGCTAATTCACCACCTCTAACAATCCAAATCCTGAAGATTTTCTGCTCCCAAATCCGCTTTTATATATCATATTTAGCACATCTTTATTTGCACTTATAGCTATAGTTCCAAGTGTGCTTTCTATAAATTGACCATTGTGTTTTATAACTGTTTTTTTACAATCAATTGGAACAATTTGAATTTCGTTTATATCTATTTCATGCTCAGACTTTAATTGGTACTTCATACATTCTTTTAGCTTTAATATAAAATCTTCACTTGCTACAGAATAATAGTAGTCTATGTTTCCTTCATAAATATGTTCGCGTACACATAGTGGGCTTAAAATTTTAAATACTGCAGAGTTTCCATCTATGATTTTTTCGTTTTTCAAGTTTAAACTTTGAAATGTAAAACTATTTTCATTAGCCAACTTAAATGATTTATTTTTTTTAGATAAAATGCTATTAAATAGTGCTAATCCAATCTTTTTACTTGAAGTTGAAACTACAATGCTTATTTCTTTACTTGCAAGTTCAATATATTCCTTATTGAAGTTTGGTTTTTTAAAAAAAACACCAAAGGTCATGTCTTTCGACTTGTTCGACCCATAAAAATCATCATAGTATTTGCCATTTTCATAATCAGTTAATGCCCATTTAAAATAACTCATTATAGATTTTCGATATTCAAGTTCAATAAAACTTTCCTTTAATTTGATCTTTAATTCATATCTCACATTATCACCCTTTCAATACTATGCTTCTCCATATTATCGATACATTGTATAGTTTTTCCAATATATTCAGTATAATTCTTTTTACTGTATTTGTAAATAATCAAAGTCCGAACAATTACAAATTTCAACCCTAACTATGTGAATTTATGCAAAAAGACACCTATTACTAGATGCCTCTCATGTACAAACTATTAACTTCAAATTTTACAACTGAAGAGTTCCATCTTCATAATCTTTAAAAGCCTTAATGATCTCATCTTTTGTATTCATAACAAAAGGTCCACCTCTTGCTATAGGGTCATCATGTGGGTCACCGCTCATATATAGCGCGCCCGCATTATCTCCATAAATCCAAACATGGTCTTCTTCCCTCAGAATGCAAAGTTCTCCTTCTTTTAACTCGTACTTATCTTCGTTTACTTTAACTGTTAAGCTACCTTCACATGCATAAACCAATGCAGTTCTATGTGTATGCTTAAAAAAATGAGCGCTGTTATTCATCCAAATATCAAAGTAATCAATTGGATATAAACCTTCATGAGGTCCTGTGAAACCTTCGTACTCACCTGATATAACTTTTACCTGTAGGCTTTTATTTCTAAATATTGGAATGTCTTCGCTTTTGATGTGCTGATACTTTGGAGCCGTCATTTTATCTTCTTTTGCAAGATTAATCCAAAGTTGATATCCCCATAGTCTACCATCATATTCTGCAGGCATCTCTTCATGAAGTATACCCCTACCCGCTCTCATCCACTGAAGCTCACCTGTGCTTAGATAACCTGAGTTTCCTTTAGAATCTTTATGATGAAACTTACCTTCCACCATATAAGTTACTGTTTCGATCCCCCTATGAGGATGCATGGGAAATCCTTTTATATAATCCGCTTCATTAGTGCTTTTAAATTCATCAAGTAGCATAAATGGATCAATGTAACTTAGTGATGAATTTCCAATTATTCTATAAAGCTTTACTCCCGCACCATCGTAAGTATATTCACCTTTTATAATTTCAACCAAAATTACCACTCCTTTTAAAGTATATAATTACTATCTATCCTCTATATACCCAAAGGGAAAAATTGTTAGCAAAATTATGGAAAAATAAATTTTGAAATCTGTTTACTAAAAAAGTACAACTAAAACATCGAAATTTAATCAACATTTTCTATTTCTTCCAGAAGGAATAACTTTCTCTAACTTTTGCTAAAACGTCGCTTTCTGGAGCAATGTAGGTATGAATTTTGTCAAAATCTTGAATACTTGCATCCGGCTTTGTATGATAGGAATGCCCTTTTAGTGGATCACTCACTATTATCCAACCATTTTTATCAATTCCTTTTAAAACCAAATAATGTCCTACACCGTTAGTGTATTTAATAAGTGGATTTAAAGCGGTTTGAATTATTACCATATTTCCATTTTTAAGTTCACTCATTACATCTTCTTTTTCTATAAACTTCATATTCACTTTATATTTTTCTGAAATCATAGGTGCTAATTTCGCCATATCTGTTCTTGGATTTGGTATTATATCCAAGTTATTTGCGACTGAAATATCTGCAACTGTGAGAGGTGTAACTGTTTGATTAGAGTAATAATTTATTACCATAGCAAGGGCTGTAGGTCCACAACCAGTATAATTCATAGTTTTATATGAGTATTTTCTATATTTCCAAGCAGGATAATCCATAGCATATCTTACAAATTCTTTTTCATTATACGAATTTCTTTTATTTATATAAAATTTATGTGGCTTGTAACTAAGAACCATCTTATTATCAACTAAACTTAAAAACTGAGTACTTAAACTATATCTTATATAATATCCATCCTCAAACTCATAGATATTCCACATTTGATTATAGAGATTTTTATCAGGTGCAATTTTAACTATGTCATGTGTTTTATACCACTCAGCAGTTAAAGTGTCGCCATATGTTGTCCCCAATTTATACTTTTCCAAGTCGTGGTTGATATAAATGTATTGATTGTTTACATCTATAATATCAAAAGAACCTTTTTTATATCCTATTTGTTTACCTGATTCTGCGCTAATTATTTGATAATAATCACTTGTTAAGTTTGCAACTTTATAATTAATTGGAATTTTTTTATTAGCAATCTCTAAATTACCATCTTTATTTACTAGATCAATCTTAGTATTTTCGACACCATTTGCATCTTCTAAATCAGCAAATACTGATCCCACTAAAAAACTTGATAAAATAAGTATAATCAAAGTAATTTTGTTTAAATTTTTCATATTTTTTCCTCCTTAAAAAATTTACTCGCTAGTAATTTTCAATTTTGAAAAAGCATTTGTTAGGCAATTATAACCCTTTTTATAAAACTTTGCCATACTATCACTAGAAAAGACAAGTAAAGTTAATAAAGCCAGAATTAATAGTAATATTATGCTAGTCTCACCAACTACATCTTTAAGAATCTTTGCAATCATACCGTGAATCAAATAAATAATAATTGAATTTTTGCCACACTTTGAAAGCCAAGCATTTTCATATCCAATATTTATAAGTAAAAATACTGCGTAAAAACCTATAAAATAAAGCATGATTTTCATAAGACCACCATTTAGAGTAGATAATCCTAAAACTTTGTATGACTTGCTATTGTATAGTAATGAAATCGGGACAGCACTCGTAAGTAACATTTGCATTACATAAGTGTAGGCAAGGACTGCGAAAATACTTATTTTTAATACAAGCGATTTCAAATTGACTTTTGTATGTATCATGTAATATCCACCTAAAAAGTATGGATATAAAGTTACGATACGTGAAAATCGCCATACATCATTATGACTAAAAGTGCTAAAAAACAATGAAGCTAATATTGATAACGCTATTGTAATTAAATTAACTTTTATATATCTAGTAAGCAAAGTCCAAGCTATCATAGCGTATAAGTACCATAAAATCCAGTAATCAATATGAATTGTACCGTATATAAAATGACTTAAAGTAGAAAACATAGCTTGTGCAAGAATTATACTAAAAATAAAAAATCCTATATTATTTCTATTTTTTGAAAGCTTAAATGTCATACCTGAAACATATACAAACACAGGCATATGAATCATATATATAAGTAGGTATATAATTCTTGGAATACCACTTATAAATGTCAAATGTTCTATATAATGTCCAAAAACAACTAAAAAAATCATCAGACCTTTTAAAGTATCAATTTTATAATTCCTCAATAATTTTCCCCTTCACAAAATATTACATCCATCTAATAATTCTAAATTCCATCTGGATCAATTGGTTCGAATTTAACAATCTTTTTTGTTTCATTGTCATTAAAATGCCACCATTCTCCAGTGTAGACTTCAAATCCAGATCGTATCATTATATCTTGAAATTTTCTTGTGTTTTCAATAGCCTCTATACTAGTAATATTTGGATCTGGATATGCATATGCTAGTGTCGAAAATTCAAGGTAATCAGATGGCATTTCAATCTCTTTACCAGTTTCGATATCAACTAAGGCAACATCAACTGCAATTCCTTTTTGGTGATTTGAATGTCCTGGAGCTGCAACATATATGTTAATCTTATCTTGCAAGTCCTCTGGAGCGGTTGCTACAAAATGATTTCTTAAGGCACTTTGAACTTCAACTGATCTATAGGCTTCATATACTCTTATATAACATCCAAGTTCTATTGTTGCAAGTTTATTTGCCTGCGCTAACTTTTGGGCTGTAGCTTTTCTAAGCACAGTATTTTGATAATTTTGAGCAATAAAATATTTTATTTCATTATTTTCTAAATATGCTAGTTCCTTTTTTAAATATATTGGGTCTATTATAATTGTTTTATCAACATCGCGCACGTTAACAAAATCTGTTGGAGCAAGATTTGAAATATCCTTTTGTATATAGTCATCATAGCTTTCAACTTTTTCTAACTTCCTCTTAGCCGCTTCTATATGGTCACTTATCACAATTTCTAAATTACTCTTTTCTTCCTCACTAATTTCGTTTTCATTAAGCCTTTCACTTTTTTCTATCTTAATTTTTTCTATACTTGGATATATCAGTGTATTCCACAAAACATATAATACTAGCAAATTAAATATCACAATTAATATTATAAAAAAAGATTTAACAATCTTCCCCATTTTATTATCACCTCTAATTATCTATCTAAGAAAACTCTATATTCTGTTTTTCAGATTTCTGCTAAAATTCTATAATTTCTATTTATTCTGGTTACTCATTCTTTCCTTTAATTCATCAAGGTTTTTAAATCTTCCCTTCTTTATATCCTTTTCAAGTTTGCGAACTTTAAATGATATAAATAGTTGATCTAAATCATAACCTGGTGGATATAATTCATCTCTTGAACGCTCAAATGTTAATCGTTTTAAAAACACTTCTTCAAACTTACCTTCTATAAATACTTTTGCTGTTTTAGCCTTTAAATCACAATCATATATAATAGCAGGCTTTTTTGTATCATTTATAATAACTCTATCACCTTTTTTATACGTTGTAAGATTTCCATTATTATCAGTAGCTTTTTCCATCTCAACTCGGTCTTTCTTTGTAGTAAAACTTCTTGTCTTAGTTCTAATTACCTTTGCTTTAGCTGATATGTTTTTATCTTCTGATTCATTATCATCATCAATTACATGTCCTAAATCTGCTTTTTTTATATTTGTACATGAGTTTACCATTAGTTCTTTCGATCTCTCTATGACTTCATTAGTAAGGCCTAGTCTAGATGATATATAAAATGCATTGCTACTTCCAGCTACACCTATTAAAAGCTTGTAGTAAGGTTCAAGGGTCTCTTTATTGAAGTCCATAGAAGCGTTTACAAATCCATCGTGTAGATCCGTAAAATCCTTTATTTCTCCGTAGTGAGTAGTTGCAAGTGTTATTGCTCCCCTATTATAAAATTCTTCAAGTATGGCACAGCCAAGGGCTGCTCCTTCTCTAGGATCTGTACCTGTTCCTATTTCATCTATAATAATAAGAGTTCTTCTAGATGATTTTTTTAGCATAAGCACAAGGTTTTCCATATGTCCTGAGAATGTACTTAAACTCTGCTCTATATTTTGACTATCACCTATATCTACATACACTTTATTAAATATTGATATACTACTACCCTCAGCAACTGGTGGTAGTATACCACTTTGAACAAGTAGAACTGCAAGTCCTACCATTTTAAGTGTTATTGTTTTTCCGCCCGTATTTGGCCCAGTTATAATAAGTGATCTATACAGACCACCTATTTTTACATCTATTGCTTTACAACTCTTACCTAATAGTGGGTGTTTTAAACCTTTTAAATCCATACTTTCATCATCTCTAAGTTCAATTTCACGACCACCTATATCTACAGAAAACTTTGCTTTTGCAAATATAAAATCAAGTCTTCCAAGTAGGTCTATGCCAACTGTTATCTGATCTAGTGATGATGCAATTATACCAGTAAGTGTAGTTAATACTTGATAACATTCTTCTTCTTCAAGACCTTTATGATATGCAATTTCATTCGAAATTTCTTTTACAGATTCTAGCTCCATATAGACCGTGCTTCCCGATGATGAAGTCTCAACTATTGTTCCATCAACTTGCTTTCTACACTCTGATTTTATTGGCAGTACATATCTTCCATTTTTATTGCTATAGTAAGTATCTTGAAGTAGTTTAGCATTTGAGCTATTTGATAAGTATAAGTCAAGCTTTTTAACAACTTTTTCCTCTAGCTGTGATATTTTTTTTCTGAGTTTATCTAGTTTTGAACTAGCTCTTGAACTAACTATACTACCTTCTATACAATACTCAATTTCTTGCTCTGCACCCTTTATCTCAGTCAATGAAATTGAATAGTTATATAGCCTAGGTGCTTCAAATTCAAAAGTCATCATAAATTTTTTAAAGTTTCTCATACATCTAAGAAAGTCACATATTTCAAGAAGTTCAGTCGGCCTAAGCACCGTGCCTATCTCAACTTTTGTATATAACATGGATATATCTCTAATTCCACCAAGTGGTATAGATTTATTTATTTCAAGTATATTTACCGCCTCTAGTGTTTCTTCAAATTGGTTCAATATAACTTTTGGATTAATTGATGGCACCATCTTTCTTATATGCTCTTTACCAAGATTACTTGATGCTTTCTCAAGTAATAGTTCCTTTATAGCTCCGTACTCTAGTGATTTTAGTGTTTTTTCATTCATCTTTATTCCTCCATATCGTCTTTTTAAAGCACGTAAGACGACGTATTATTTTCAAGTTTATCCACTTTTTGGATTTATTTCAACTAAAAAAGAGCCCTAAAGGCTCCTTTGAATATATAATACTATAGTAACCATAATAAATTATATCACGTCACAAATCATAATTAATGAATTAGACAATAATTTAAGTACAATTACTTTACAAATATTTTTATAGGAGTTAGTCTTTGAAAATAATACGCATAATTAATAAAATCATCCACTTAAGATGAAATAAATCATTAATTAATTTTAGTTATATATTTACAACTAAACATTACGCACTAACTATTAAGTTAATTATTTTAATTGACTTCTCGCACTCATAAAAATACCTCTTTTTATTTTTTAAGTTTTATTATCCTAAGTATTAAGAATAAACTCAAATTATATTATTGTCAAGTATATGTAGCTAAGCTTGTTTGTATTCAATATCATTAGAAATATAAAACCACATGCTAATTTAAGTTTACTCAAATTAACATGTGGTGATATTTGTATATTTATTAAAATTAATTAGCCCATGATCTTTAGAACTTTAGCATAAACTTCATCAGCAATTTTAGAACCTTTTTCAACCATTTCTGAAGTTTCTTTATTTATCTTCCTAGTATATTCTTCATCTTTAATAGAGTTAACATTAATAATAACATTTAAAAGAGCACTATGAAGAGCTGCTCTTAAACACTGAACGCCTACTCCAACATCACTAATGATGATTTTTGAAGATATATCAACTAGTTCTTCATGCAATAAAATTGATTCATATATACATTCAATCATTTCAACAGGACCAGAGCAAGCAACTTTCAAAGCACTTTGAAGAACTTCTTCTTTATAAGCTTTTTCCTCATCAGTAGTAGATGGTAAACCGTAAGCTTGAGATAGTGGATAGAAGTTCTCAGCATCTTCGTCGATAAGTTCCATAAGTCTTTTTTGTAACTTATCAGCCTTAGCTAAAATTTCTTCGTGCTTATCTTTAACATCAATAAACTTCTTTTTTCCGATTGAAAAATTAACTACCATACTATTTAATGCTATTCCTAATGCACCAGTTAATGCAGCTGCACCACCACCACCAGGAACAGATTTTTTAGATGCTAATAGATCTACAAATTCATTACAGCTAGTTTCACAAAGTTTCATAATTATAATAACCTCCTAGAGTTATACACCGCGCTTCAAAATAAATTCACGATTCAATTTCTTAATATGTTACTATTTTATCATATATATATAATTTCGTATTTAGATATTTTAACTATATTCGAATTCTATTCGCACATACATTATGTGAGCGCTATAATAAATCGGATTATTTATTACATTTTTCAATACTCTATTGATTTTATAATAATGATGTGTTATTATAACCATAGTGAATGAACGTTCATTTCGTTTTGTTCATTTAGAAAAAACATAAGAAGTTGGGGGTGCCTTTATGGGAAAAAAACAATTGATTTATGATGCTGTTTTAAAAATTTCAAATGACGGCGGACTTAGTTCTACTCCAATGTCTAAAATTGCAAATGAAGCTAACATTGCTGCTGGTACCATATACAGATATTTTGAAAATAAAGAACAACTACTTTCAGAGATCTATACTACTATTACTGATGAACTTATAGAAGTTATAGATTCAAACTATGACAAATCATCTTCTTCAGAGGATAATATAAAGATAATATGGAAGTCTATACTTATGTTTTATCTTTCTAATCCGCTTCAAATTAAATTTATGCAAGAATATAAAGCATCATTTAATTCATCTGCGGATGTTATTGCTCGATCTAATGATATTTTTTCATTATTTACAAAGGTTGTGCATCAAGCAGCTGATGAAGGTGTAGTAAAAAAAATATCTTGCGCTGCCATGAGTTCTTTTATAATGGGACCTATTAGTGAATTATTTAATTACAATGCTAGTGGCATTGTTGTAGTTAACGAGACTATTATTAATGAGTCCTTTGATATACTCTGGGATGGTATTAAAGTTTCTAATTAAAAATATCTATATTGCATTTAATAAATTGACTAAAGTAGAAATATTTTAGTTTCATTTTTACAAGATAGTGAATGAACGTTCATTTAACCAGGAGTTTATTCTGCTAAATGAATAATCTATATATTATAAAAAATGCATCTGCATTTCAAATTTAAGGAGGAAATATATTATGAATAGTACAATTAAAAGCATTTTAGACCACAAATCAGTAAGAAGTTACATGGATAAAGACATTGAGCAAGATAAATTAGACGCAATTTTAGAGTGTGCTCAAGCGGCTCCTTCGTCTATAAATGGACAACAAATGAGTGTTATCGTAATTAAAGATCAAGAAACAAAAGATAAAATTGCGGCACTTGCTGGTGGACAGCCTTGGATTAGTGCTACTCCTGTATTTTTATTATTTGTAGCTGACTTTTATAGAGCAAAGCTTGCTAGTGAAAAACATGGTGAAGAACTTGTAATTGCAGGTAATATGGAAGGAACTTTAGTTGCAAGTATAGATGTAGGTCTTGCAATGGGTAATACAATCGCTGCTGCTGAGTCACTTGGACTTGGAACAGTTTGCATCGGTGGACTAAGAATGAACCCTGATAAAATAATAGAGATACTTAATTTACCAGAATACGTATACCCTATGGTTGGTCTTTGCCTTGGATATCCAAACACAGAACAATTAGCAGAAAAGAAACCAAGATTTGCTAAGGAAGCTGTAATTCACACAGAAAGTTATAAGCAAGATCTAGCTTCTCATATTGATAGCTATGATGAAACAATCAAAGAATATATGAGCACGCGTTCTAATGGACAAAATATTCATGATTGGAGTGGATTTATTGCAGGAACTTATAATAAAGTTTACTTCCCTAAGGTAAGCCCAACTTTAAGAGCTCAAAAATTTAACTGCGAGTAATATTCAATAATTCGCCGCTTAGCTTAGGCTATTGTTTGAATATCATGTGGATTAAAACATTTTAAAGATTTAAAACCTGTCGATCTGCTATTGTTGGATATAAATTTAAAGAAAATTTACTATATGTTCAGCAAGCTATAATTATGTATTGTTTAGAAAACTAAATTATATTATTTAATAAGATTTAGTTTTTTTTATAGATAGATCCATACTTTTATTTAGCCTAGTATTTATATCGCTTAGACATAAAAATTCTCCCCATATTGTATTTCAGATTTATTTAATCTGTACACTGCATGGGGAGAATTTCATTATATTAGAATTTTTAATTTTATAATCAGTAAATTTATTGTTAGTACTTGCCTCTGCTCTTAATGGAAGCGCGGCACAAGCTTCTGCCCCTAAATCTTTAAAGGTTTAATTCTTTAATCTTGCAATAGTTGTAATAGTTTAAACGGTTCTAAAATACTAAATGTTCAATTATTTGAAGCGCAGGCATAGATTTTCATTTGACTATAAAATCCGGATAGATATTGAAACGTTTTTGGCGAGTCGCCAATGTGTAAATATAGATCCGACATTTTATTCAAATAAAAGCTCAA
>JBARWW010000171.1:0-4667 GCA_049647005.1 Acidaminobacteraceae bacterium
CCTTGACATCATCAGTCAATTCACTTACATCATCAAGTTTATCTTCTAATTCATCCTTTACTTTTTCTGCCATATCTTCAAATTCATCTTCAAGCTGATCTTCCTTCTTCATTGCAAATTCTTTTACTTTAATTGCAGTTTTTTTCGCTTTTTTAACTGCCTTATCCGCATTATCTGAAATATCACCACGCAAATCTTGACCAGATTTTGGAGCAGTTATATAACCTATTAATGTACCAACACCCATAGCTAATACAGCTGCTTTAAGCACTTTACGCATTTCATTGAGTTTTTTCTGTTTCCTAATTTTTTTTATAAACATAGCTTCATCTCCTTTTTTAATATATACAACATAGTGCATTTTGCTACATCTTAGATTGACAATGATGTAATTTAAATAACTTAATTTTAATTTACCCTCACATTTCATTTTTAAACATATCAATGTATTATTTAATAAATATATTTTTTTTTACATATTTTGTTGTATCTATTATTATTTTCAAATTATGATTTATTTTTAAGGTTTTTAATCTTTTTTAATGATTTATTTTACTATTTTTCTTATTAATGTATACTAATCATGTAATAATGTGGAAATATATCTTTTTTAAATATAAAAATATAAAAACTTTAAATATAAAATGAAAAGGGGTCTCGCATATGAAAAACGGTGTTATGATACAAGTTTTTGAATGGAATTTGCCAGCAGATGGAAACTTATATAAAAATCTAAAAAAACAAGCAGAACATTTTTCCAAATTAGGTATCACAAGCGTATGGATGCCTCCAGCTGCAAAGGGAACCAGTAATTTAGACGTCGGTTATGGCAACTACGATTTTTGGGATCTAGGTGAGTTCGACCAAAAAGGGACAATTTGCACAAAATACGGTACTAAAGAAGAACTCATTACTTGTATCAATTCTCTACATGAACATAATATAGGTGTTTATGCTGACATGGTTTTTAATCATAAGGGTGGTGCCGATTTTACCGAGAACTTTAAAGCTGTAAAAGTTAATCCAGATAATAGAACTAAGGAAATTAGCGATGCCCATGATATAGATGACTGGACTGGATTTTCTTTTGCTGGTAGAGATGACAAGTATTCTGATTTCAAGTGGCATTTTTTTCATTTTAACGGCGTAGATTATGATCAAAATAGCAAAGAAAGTGGCATATTTCGAATTATTGGTGAAAATAAAAACTGGTCTGTAGATACAGACACTGAAATGGGAAATTTTGATTATCTCATGAACGCAAATATAGATCATGCTCATCCAGAAGTTGTGGCTGAGTTAAAAAAAGTTTCGGATTATATGATTGATGAGTTACAATATGACGGTTTTCGCTACGACGCTTTAAAACACCTTTCTAGAGAATTTATTGATAATCTATCCAAATATATATTGAGCAAACACCCAAACTTTTATTTTGTGGGAGAATACTGGAAAGACGACGAGGCTACAATCAATTATTTTATAGAAGAAACGGATTACCACATAGACTTGTTTGACGTCTCACTTCATTATAATTTTTACGAGGCTTCGCAAAATCCAGATTTTGATATGCGTAGTATTTTTGATGACTCACTAGTATCAAAAAAACCAGAACAAGCAGTTACTTTTGTAGACAATCACGACTCGCAACCTGGTCAATCACTTGAGAGTTGGGTGCAACCTTGGTTTAAAGAAATTGCGTATTCGCTTATACTTCTCAGAAAAGATGGATATCCATGTATCTTTTGGGGTGATTACGACGGAATAAATGGTGATAGCTATGATGGAATAAAAGAACAGCTAGAAACAATGCTTTTAGCAAGACAAGATTATGCATGGGGTGAGCAAGAAGATTATTTTACAGACCAGAAATTGATTGCTTGGATTAGGCACGGCGATGAAAATCATAAAAGTAAACTTGTCGTTTTGATATCAACTGGTGATGCTGGCGAAATGACAATTTTTGTTGGAGATGAGTACGCAAATAAGACCTATATAGATCTTAGCGGTAAAAATGAATCTATCAAAATTGATGAGGATGGAAAGGGTTTATTTACAGTAGCTCCTGGCTCAGTTACATATTGGACTTCCGATAAATCTAACGTGTAAAATTTAATAAATAAAGTCATACTACTTTAAGATGTCTTTCTAATTACTTGATAAGACTTTCAATATAAGTAATAAAAAATAACTATAGCTTGGTGTCATTTAATCATCTGACCCCTTCCTATAGTTATTTTTTAGTCTTACTAAAATTAAAACAAGACTATTATTCATTTACTTTGCACTTACCATAAGCTTAATATACTTAACAGATGCTTTAAGAGATCCTGTACTTAATCGATACATACTTTTACCACCAAATCTCTTTAACATTTCTGTTGATTGATTCATGCTTAGGTTTATATATAAGTTAGTGACTAACATCTGATAATAATACTGACGCAAACTCATTTTTCCCGGTTTAATAGTTACTTGTCCAAAGCTCCATTTTTCGTAATCGTCACTAGTAAAAAGTAATCGCTCTTTAAACTCCTTATATAGGGGTAGATTAGGAAAAGGTGTTAGTGGACTTACACTTGAAATTTGTGGTGATAATTTTCTAACATATTTTCTAAATGATTTGAAATCTTCTTTTGTCCAATCAGGATGAGCCATAAATGAAGCCCAAACATCTACATCTATATCTTTAAGTAACTTAGATACTTGTAAACTATCCAAAGTGCTGGTATTTTTAGTGTAATAATCCATTTCCCTCTCGCTAAATGTTTCGTATCCTACAAGCAATGCCTTAAGGCCTAAAGACTTAAATCTTTTTAAAACTTCTATATTGGTAAGTATTCCTTCTACAGATGCATAAGCAATAAAATTCTTCTTGAGATTTAGAGCTTCAACTAAATCTAAAAACTCAACCAGTCTTATTTCAGATCCTAAAATATCATTGTCATAGACCATAATTGTATCTTCTTTAATATTTAATAAATCTTCTTTGATTAACTCTCTATCAAAATCAACTTCCTTGTAACCTTCTATACGCCACCGAAGGCAAAACATGCAAGCTTTATTGCATCCTTGTGATATTTGCATAATTGCAGAAGGTCTGTAACCAAAGTATGAATAATGCTTGCGATACTTTTCTGTAGATTTTCTATTAGCTAGTATATATTCATTTATACCATTTACCTCTTGACCCTTATAATTGTTATTTCTATTTAACACACCATTTATTTCAAATTCCAATATATTAAGAGATAGATTATTGTAAAATTCATTTATATTTTTCCTTGTTGTAAATTTAAAAACATAATCAATGCTTGCATCAAAGAAACTAGTCGGATTTAAAAGTGCTTGAGTTCCTCCAACGACTGTATAAATCAAATTATTATGTTCTTTACTTTCTCTAGCTATTTTTATAACAGCATTAACATCAATACACAAACTTGTAATTGCAACAACTTCAGGCTGAAATTCAATCAATTTATCCGCATATGATTTGGAATCACACATCATATCAAAAATTTCTACCTCATGTTTTATCTCTAAAACGCCATATAACATTTCAAGACCTAAAGGTTCTGAATACATAAAATCGCTTAAAGTTACTGCTTGTTTGATTCGCGGTGGTCTTACAAGTAAAATTTTCATAGCTTCTCCTAACACTCTCTTATAGAATCCCTAAAAAATATTGGGTGTAATTCCTTTTTTTATATGACTTCTATAAAATAAATTTACCACCATATAAAACAAATAATTCATCGGCCTCTTAAAGAAATCTTTTCTTATAATAGTTCTTTTTATAATTGATTTATATGTAAATAAATTATTATAAAGATCCCAGTAGGCTTTTGTTAATTCTTCTGGTGACATGTTTTTAGGCTGATGCTCTGCTTTACAACCATCAAATGAATATATATCATCTGATAAGATTCGCCCATCATTAGCCATCTCTTTAAAAAACTTAGTCCCTGGTATCGGAGTTAAGATGTAGAACCTTGGTACACATATCTTATTTTTCTCTATAAAATCTTTTGTTTTTTTTATGCTCTCAAGTGTATCCCCTTCACCACCAACAACCATTTCTGTCGATACATCTATTCCAGCTGAAACAATATTATTTATAAGTTCTGAGTATTCTAGCGGATTAGCCCATGCCTTATCCATATGATTTAGTGATTCTTGTGAGATGCTTTCTATACCAAAGCTTAAAGCGTAACATCCACTCTCTTTTAGTAATTTCAGCAGTTCTTTATCTCTACCTATTTTAATGTCACATTGACTCATCCATTTCATTTTAAATGGCTTGATAATGTCAAGAAGCTTTATTAAATAATCTCTGTCTCCATTTATATTATCATCTAGAAGTGTGAATTTTTTAAAGCCTAAAGCTTTTACTTGCTCTATATCTCTTTTTACTTCTAATAAATCTTTCTTAATATAAGAACCTTCATATAAACAGGCTACAGAACAAAATGAGCAACAATTAGGACAACCACGACCAGCTTGTACAGGCAAGAAATCACCAATTGACTTATCCATTATCAAATCAAATCTCGGCAGTGGTGTGCTAAGTTTTTTGATGGTTTTCTGGTATATATCTTTTAAATTATCATTTTCAAAGTCTTTTAATAATTCTTCCCAAACTTCTTCAGCATCCCCTATAACAAGGG
>JBARWW010000172.1:0-10170 GCA_049647005.1 Acidaminobacteraceae bacterium
ATGCTAACTTAACATTTCAAATAAATGAAACGTGTTTAAATTCGCATTAATTTTTCTTTATTTACATAAAGTGTTTTTTGTTATATTGTTTAGTTTTCAAAGTTCAATTTTCTTTTTTTGCCGCTTCTGTTTCGTGTTGACCAGTTGTTAGCGACTTGTACATCTTAACATTTCAAAGTGACACTGTCAAGAACTTTTTTTTAACATTTTTTTAAAGCAAGACTTCAAATCATTTCGGCGCCCTTGTTGTTTCTCTGTGGCACTTAATAAGAATAACACCATAAGTAGCCTACGTCAACAGTTTTTGATGTTTTTTTTTGTTATTTATCACCTTATTCCAAAACACTCTTTATGTGGTATAAAGCAAAAAACTTTACACCACATGTAGGAGAATCCACTTTAGTAATTACTATATTTTTTCTATTAATATGATCAATGATTACTAATTCATTTCATTTTTCCCATTATGGCTTTTAAAAGCAAGGAGCAAAACATAACTTTTTATCCTTTTAATGAATTTAAAAGTTCTTTAAATTCACTTACTCCATTAGCATGATTTATTAGGTTTTTAGTTTTTGCTGCATTTTTTAGACCTTTTATATACCATGCTGAATGTTTTCTCATTTCAAGAATACCTGTACGCTCGCCTTTATTCTCAAGCAAAAGATCAAAATGCTTTATTGCAGTATCAATTTTTTCTTCTGCCGTTGGATCTTCAAGCCTAATTCCTGATTTAAAATACTCTGCAACTTGTCTTAGTAGCCAAGGATTCCCTTGCGCTCCTCTTGCAATCATAAAACCGTCAACACCGGTTTCTTCTTTCATTCTAATGGCATCATCTATAGAAAATATGTCTCCATTACCGATTACAGGTATATTTACTGCATCCTTCACTTGCTTTATAATGTTATAATCTGCTGTCCCACTATAAAATTCTTCTCTTGTTCTACCATGTATAGTTATAGCATCTGCTCCTGCGCGCTCAGCTATTTTTGCAAACTCAACAGCATTTACAAGTTGTGAATCCCAACCTTTTCTAAATTTAACAGTAACAGGCTTGTATGTATTATCAACACAGGCCTTAATTATGTCATATGCAAGCCATGGTGTTTTCATAAGAGCTGATCCATCACCATTCTTAACTATCTTTGGAGCTGGGCAGCCCATGTTAATATCAATTATATCGTTGTTAAAGGTATTTAGTTTTTTTACCATTTGCCCCATCAAAGCCGGGTCTGATCCAAATATTTGAAGTGAAACCGGTCGCTCGGATTCATCTATATTCATTATTTTTTGAGTTTTTTTATCTTCATAGTACAACGCCTTCATTGAAACCATTTCTGTTACTAATAGGCCTACACCAAATTCTTTACATATTAATCTAAATGATAAGTCTGTAACTCCAGCCATTGGACCAAGCACAACATTATTATCTAATTTGACATTTCCAATTAACATAACTCCTCCAAGTTTTCTATATAACATTTATCTTATTATAAAAGCAGCACTATGTGCTGCTTTTTATTATTTCTATTTTATTTTTCTCTATACCTATTATCTTTATTTTAGTCTTCTTTATTTAGTTCATATATATCGCATAGTCCATCTAAAGTCAAAAACTTATCTACAAAATCTATACAAAGCGCTTCTGAGTCTATAAGTGTAGCGAGTCCGCCTGTCGCTACAACTTTTACGTCACTTGCTCCAAGCTCTTCTTTCATTTTAGCCACAATATACTCCACAGATCCAACATATCCATAAATAATACCAGCCTGTATGCTTTTAGTAGTATTTTTACAGATAACATGATCTGGCTTTATAAGCTCAACTCTAGTAAGTTTCGCGGCCTTTTCAAATAGAGCATCACTTGATATCTTTATACCTGGCAGAATTGATCCTCCTAGGTACTCGCACTTATCCGAGATTGCACAAAAGGTAGTCGCAGTTCCAAAGTCTACTATAATAAGTGGACCACCATATTTTTTAAATGCAGATACCGCATTTACTATTCTGTCAGCTCCAACTTGCTTAGGATCATCGTATTTAATATTTATACCTGTTTTAATTCCTGGTCCAACAACCATAGCTTCACAATCACAGTACTTAACAGCCATGTGTTGAAGCGAATACATAATAGTTGGAACTACAGATGAAATTATAACGCTATCTACATTTTTAAGTTCCAATCCTTCATATCTAAATAATTGATCTACAATTATACCTATCTCATCTGCTGATTTACTTTTATCAGTAGACATTCTCCAGTACTTAAGCAACTTACTATCTTTATATACGCCTAGTACAATATTTGTATTACCCACATCATAAGCTAATAACATATTAACACCATCTTTTTTTATTATTGGTCAGAAATCTATTCATACTATCATTTTTTCTATTTATTTTCAACGGATACGAGCTATCTTTCTCATTAAATATATCCGTTTATTCCCCTTACGGATACTTCACCATAATACACTGTTTCGATTTTTTCGTCTTCTTTTCTTATTAGGAGTTCACCTTCATCATTTAGATCATAAGCAAAACCTTTAAGCACATCATTTCTACGAGTAACTACAACATCTCTACCAATAGTAGCTGAGTACTTCCTATTTATTTCAAGCACCTCTGTAAAATCATATTCTTCTAAATACTTTACATATAGTTCTTCAAAAATTTTTAAAATTTCTACTATTAAAGGGATTCTATTTGATTTTTCAGATGTTATGTTAAATATAGAGGTTGCTTTATCTTCTAGGTCAATTGGAAAATTCTCCGTATTAACATTTACACCTATTCCAACAACAATATAATTAATATGATTTAATTCTGCGTTCATCTCAGTTAGTATCCCACATATTTTTTTACCATTAATTACAATATCATTCGGCCATTTTATTTTTGCTTCTAATTTATAAATATTGTTTACAGCGATCACTACAGCAGCTGCTGCAATTTGTGTTATCTTCGAGGCTTTTGTTGGAGCAAGATCTGGTTTTAGCACTAGTGACATCCATATACCACTGCCTTTTGGAGACTCCCAGTTACGACCAAGTCTACCACGACCTTCAACTTGAAGTTCAGATATAATTAAAGTTCCACCTTCACATCCTTTAGTGGCTATTTCTTTGGCATAAGTACTTGTTGAACTTATCTCTTCAAAATAATGAATTTTATTGTGATACATACTATCAGCAAGCTCTAAGTTAAGCTCTTGGTCATTTATGATATCTTCATCTAGCATTAGTTTATAGCCTTTTCGCGGAGCAGAATCGATCTTATAGCCTTCTTCTTTCATTTGATTTATAATTTTCCATATTGAAGTTCGACTAACACCTAGTTCTGATGCAATTTCTTCTCCTGATATAAACGAACCTTTATTTTCTTTTAAAAACTTAAGCAATTTTCTTTTCATAATTACCTCGCTCATTTAGGTTGATTTTTAACATTATAGGTATATTATACTCCAATTACTTATTCTAATACATCATTTAATCTAAATAATAATATTTATTGTATTAATAATATGACGACGAAAATACTTTTCATCCTCACAATATTAATTAAGTGCATCTTTCTATCTAAAACTATGGCAAAAAACTTGCACAATTAATTTGTATGTATTAACGAAAAAAAAGCAACCTCTTTTAAGAGGTTGCTTAATATATTTTATAAGAACAACGTTAAAAGTACACCAGCTGAAACTGCTGATCCTATAACACCTGCAACATTTGGTCCCATTGCATGCATTAAAAGGAAGTTTGAAGGATTTTCTCTTTGCCCTACAACTTGAGATACTCTTGCTGCCATTGGAACTGCTGATACGCCAGCTGAACCAATAAGTGGATTTATCTTTCCACCACTTAGTTTACACATAACTTTACCCATTAGAACTCCAGCTGCCGTTCCTATTGCAAAGGCAAGTGCACCTAAAATAATAATTACAAGTGTCTGTGGTCTTAAGAATGCTTCTGCACTTGCAGTTGCACCAACTGATACACCAAGGAATATAGTTACGATATTCATCATAGCATTTTGAGCTGTATCTGCAAGTCTTCCAACCACGCCGCTTTCTTGGAATAAGTTACCAAGCATAAGCATACCAACTAAAGTTGCTGCTGGTGGCACTATTAAAGAAACTACAATTGTTATTATTATTGGAAAAAGAATTTTTTCGAGTTTTGAAACATGTCTTAATTGCTCCATCTTGATCATTCTTTCTTCTTTAGTTGTTAATAATTTCATAATTGGTGGCTGAATTACTGGAACAAGAGCCATATACGAATAAGCCGCTACTGCAATTGATCCAAGTATATCTGGAGCCATCTTAGATGCAACGTATATTGCCGTTGGACCATCCGCTCCACCGATAATTGCGATTGCACTTGCTTGTTGAGCTGTAAACATACCCGAAGCGATTGCCCCGATAAAAGTAATAAAGATACCAAATTGTGCTGCAGCACCTAAAAGTAAAGACTTAGGATTTGCAATCAGTGGACCAAAGTCAGTCATAGCACCAACACCTAAGAAAATAAGTGGTGGGAAAATTCCTAAATGGTCACCCTGGAATAGGTAGTAAAGTAATCCACCTGGTTCTGTTGTTTCTAGTATTGCTTTACCGTTTACAAGTACACCATCAGAAATCAGTGTTGCACCAGTATGTCCTCCATCCGGAGTTAACAATTGCATAACTGGTCCGTTCATCATGCCCGCAAGTGGTAAGTTAGTAAGTAGCATACCAAAAGCAATTGGAACCAATAGAAGTGGTTCAAAACCTTTTTTAATTGCTAAGTATAATAATATACATGCAACTATCATCATTACCAGGTTTCCACGCATTTCGCCAAAGTTAGCGATTAAAGCGTATATACCTGTAGATTGTATAAAGTCCATTAATGCTTTAATCATTTGTGCATCCTCCTCATATTTCTAGAATTGTTTACTCCATAACGATAAGAACATCGCCAGAGCTTACAGATGCACCACTAGCAATTTGGATAGAAGCAATAGTTCCATCAGCTGGAGCCATTATTTCATTTTCCATTTTCATTGCTTCTAATATTAAAAGAACTTGTCCGTTCTTTACAACGTCGCCTTCAGAAACACTTACACTAATTATTGTTCCAGGCATTGGAGCTGTAATCGTGTTTGCGCCAGCAGGAACTGCGGCTTTTGGAGCTGCCTTTGGTGCTGCTTTCTTTGCAGGAGCTGCTTTCGGTGCTGCTTTTGGCGCTGGTGCTGCTGCTCTAGGAGCTGACGATGAAGAAACACCCATCTCTTCTACATCAACTTCGTAACTTGTACCATTTACAGTTATATTAAACTTTTTCATTATGTTATCCCCCTAATTAATCCTATTTAGAATTTTTTTAAGTTTTAAAGTCAATTTTCTTGTGACGAACAACTATCTAATAATAGTATTATTTAATTGTTGCATTCTTCCAGCTTGTCCCCAAGCAGGAGTTGAATCTTCTGTTCTCACAATATTTCTTACAATAATGTTATGAATTGAGGTATTTAACGAAGCTGCAATAGCCGCACTAATAACTGCAATTAATTCTTCATCATCGCCTTCTTCTAAAACTTCTTCAACTACATCTGCATTAGTTGTAGATACAACTTTTACATCAGGCTTATTTTTATTCTCTATTTTCATAACAACGTACGAAAGTAGTGATGTTAAGTATCTTATTAAGATTAATGCTGAGAATGTTATACCCATACCAAGAAGAGTTACCATTAATGCACCTTGAAACTTGTCACCTAGACTTAGAGTGTGAATAAGAGTTGGATCTTTAAGTTTACTAAGTATCTCTAAATTTGATAAATTTGATGCGTCCACAAAATCACCTCTTTTGTTTGTATATTTTGTAATAATACTTGCAAAATATATTTATAAGTTACAACTTGACCACCCTTAAACAATTTCCTATAGTGGAATATTTCCATGTTTTTTAGCAGGTCTTGATTCTCTCTTAGATTGAAGCATATTAAGAGCATCAACAAGTCTTGGTCTTGTAGAACTTGGCTCAATTACATCATCAACAAATCCACGTTCTGCAGCTTTATAAGGTGTTGCAAACTCATTCACATAATCTCCAACTAATTTTTCTCTCATTGCAACGGGATCACTCGCGCCAGCAATTTCTTTTCTAAATATGATATTAGCAGCTCCTTGAGGTCCCATTACTGCGATCTCAGAATTTGGCCATGCTAATACTAAATCAGCACCTAAATCTTTAGAACACATTGCAAGGTAAGATCCACCATAAGCTTTTCTCACGATTAATGAAATTTTTGGAACTGTTGCTTCACTATATGCATAAAGCATCTTAGCACCATGTCTAATGATTCCACCGTATTCTTGAGAAGTACCAGGTAAGAAACCAGGAACGTCTACAATATTTAATAATGGTATGTTATAAGCGTCACATGTTCTAATAAATCTTGAAGATTTATCAGATGCACCTATATCTAAACAACCAGCTAAGAATTTAGGCTGATTAGCTACAATACCAATGCTCATTCCATTAATTCTAGCAAAACCTGTTAAAATGTTTTTAGCAAAGTAAGGCTGAACTTCCATAAAGTCTCCATCATCTACTAGTTTACCAATAACATCTAGCATATCGTAAGGCTTATTTGGATTATCAGGAATAATTGTATTAAGTTCATCCATAATTTTATTTACATCATCTTCACAATCAAATTTTGGTGCCGTTTCTGTGTTGTTTGATGGTAAGAAGCTAAGTAATCTTCTGATTTCAGCAAGACATTCTTCATCATTGTTACTCATAAAATGAGCAACTCCACTAATTGAGTTGTGGGTCATAGCGCCACCAAGAGCTTCAGCAGTAACTTCTTCTCCTGTAACTGTCTTAATTACTTGTGGTCCTGTGATAAACATCTGAGATGTTTTATCTACCATAAATGTGAAATCTGTTAATGCTGGAGAATAAACCGCTCCACCTGCACAAGGTCCCATAATCGCAGTAATTTGCGGAATAACTCCTGAAGCTAAAGTGTTTTTAAAGAATATTTTACCGTATCCAGCAAGAGCATCAACTGCTTCTTGAATTCTTGCTCCACCTGAGTCGTTAATCCCAACTACTGGTGCTCCAACTTTCATAGCGTTATCCATTACTTTACAAATCTTAGCAGCATGCATTTCACCAAGTGATCCACCTACAACAGTGAAATCTTGTGCGTACGCATAAACTAATCTTCCATCAACCATACCATAACCGGTTACAACACCTTCTGCAGGTGCATCAACTTTTTCCATACCAAAATTCGTACATCTGTGCTTTACAAAAGCATCAATTTCTACAAACGTACTTTCATCGAATAAAAGATTTATTCTTTCTCTTGCAGTGAGTTTACCTAGAGAATGTTGTTTTTCTACTCTCTTAGCACCACCAGCAAGCATGATTTTCTCTTTTCTTTGACGTAAATCATCAAGCTTGTTAACAGCCATTTTTCTAACCCCCAATGTTACTTTAACTAGATTATTAATTCAATTTATAAAAGGTCAAACTAGTTTGATTTGACAATTTTGCACAAATACATAACTCTATAATTAGTCTCTTTGTGTTAACTCAACTAATACTCTGTTAGTGCTTTTTGGATGCATAAATGCGATTTTTGCTCCGCCAGCTCCATAACGTGGTTTTTCGTCGATCATTCTCATACCTTTATCTAGCATATCTTGAATTGCTTCTTCGATATTTTCAACTTTGAAAGCTAAATGCTGAACGCCTTCTCCATTTTTTTCGATAAACTTAGCAACAGGTCCATCAGGTGAAGTTGACTCAAGTAATTCTACTTCAGTATCTCCAATTGGTAAAAATGCAACTCTAACTTTTTGTTCCTCTACTATTTCTGTTCCTTGAGCTTCAAGACCAAGTACTTCTGTATATAATTTTAAAGCTTCGTCAAGGTTACTTACTGCTATACCTATGTGATCTAATTTTAATGCTTTCATTTAAAAACACTCCTTAAATAATTTCGTCATATATTTTTTCACAAGCAGTATAAGGATCAATTTCACGTTTAGCAACTTTTAGAGCTAAATCGTCTATAACACCTTCCTTATAAGACTTATCTAACATAATGTTAGTTATTCTTTCTTTAACCAAAAGAACAATTTCATTCTTTGTATTGTTCATTCTTCGTTCATAGAACTTACCATCAGAAGACATATATGCTTTATGATTCATTATTTCTTCTAATAATTCCTCAACGCCTTCATTTTCAACTGCAACAACCATCTTTACTGGTGGCCTCCAGTCTCCTACATTAAAGTCAAGCATCATATTGATTTCCCTAGCAGTTTTTTTAGCGCCATCTCGGTCTGCTTTATTCACTGCAAATACATCACCAATTTCCATAACTCCTGCTTTAATTGCTTGAATGTCATCGCCAAGGCCTGGAACCATTACCATAAGTGTTGTGTCACAATTTTTAACAACCTCAACTTCCGATTGTCCAACTCCAACTGTTTCAACAAATATATAATCAGAACCATATAGATCTAAAATTTTTATTGCGGCAGATGTTCCTTCGGATATTCCACCAAGTTGTCCACGTGCACCCATACTTCTTATAAATACACCTGGGTCTGTACTATGACTTGCCATTCTAATTCGATCGCCAAGGATTGCACCACCAGTAAACGGGCTTGTAGGGTCAACTGCTATAACTGATACCTTCTTATCGCGTGCGCGAAGTGCTTTTACCAGTTTGTCGGTCAGCGTGCTCTTTCCAGCTCCTGGAGGTCCAGTTATACCTATAACATAGGCGTTTCCACCTTTGCTATATATAGCTTTCAATATATCGAAAGCATCCGGATCTTTATTTTCTACCATTGAAATCAACCTTGCTGCGGCTCTTTTGTCGCCAGCAATTAATCTTTCGCCTAAATCCATATAATCACCCTAATCAGGAATTCACCCAGTTATTTGATGAGTTCAAATCTAACTAATATGGATGAGCTAAATTATTTAGCTCATCCTTAATAATATTTTAAGCTTGTCTATTAATTATTTTCTTTTAATATTTTCTCTAATGTACTCTATAGTAACAGTAGTTGGTGTTCCTGGAGTAAATACTTCTGAAACTCCATTTTCTTTTAAGAAAGGAATGTCTTCATCCGGAATAACTCCACCACATACAAGTAAAATATCTTCAGCATTTTCAGCCTTTAATAAATTGTTTACTCTTGGTAATAATGTACTGTGAGCTCCAGATAAAATACTTACAGCCACACAGTCTACGTCTTCTTGAATTGCAGCATTTACAATTTGATCAGGTGTTTGTCTAAGTCCTGTGTAAATTACTTCCATTCCAGCATCTCTAAGAGCTCGAGCAATAACTTTAGCTCCTCTATCATGTCCATCTAAGCCTGGCTTAGCTACTAATACTCTAATTGGTCTATCCATTTTTATATCCTCCTCAAATAGAAACTTACTAAAATTAAATAATTACTGATTGCTGGTACTCACCGAATACTTCTCTCATAACTCCACAAATCTCACCTAGTGTAGCATATTCTTTAACTGCATCTAAGATAATTGGCATTAAGTTTTCATCAGTGCTACAAGCTGCTTTTAAAGTTTCTAACTTCGTAGCAACCGCTTCGTTATTTCTCTTAGCTCTTAAAGCAATAAGTTTATTTGTTTGTAATTCTCCAACGATTGGATCTACTCTTAGTAATCCTGTTGGAGGTGCTTCTTCGATTTGGAATTTATTCATACCAACTACGATTCTTTCATTAGTTTCAATATCTTTTTGGTAATTATAAGCAGCATCCATAATTTCATTTTGAATATATCCATTATCAATAGCTTTTGCAGATCCACCTAATTCATCAATTTTCTTGATGTATTCCATAGCGTCTTTTTCAATAGCTGTTGTTTTAGCTTCAACATAGTATGAACCAGCAAGAGGATCTACAGTATCTGTAACTCCACTTTCATATGCAACTACTTGTTGAGTTCTAAGAGCTGTTCTTACTGAAGCTTCTGTTGGAAGAGCAAGAGCCTCCAACAGAAGCTTCAGTAAGACCAGCTCTTAGAACTCAACAAGTAGTTGCATATGAAAGTGGAGTTACAGATACTGTAGATCCTCTTGCTGGTTCATACTATGTTGAAGCTAAAACAACAGCTATTG
>JBARWW010000173.1:0-1948 GCA_049647005.1 Acidaminobacteraceae bacterium
TATTAATTAGAGCTTCAACAACAACGTCAAAGTGTGCCTGCGTATATACTCTTCTTGGAATAGCCATTCTTGTGAATTCCATCTCTGATTCTAGTTGCTCACCAGTCTCAGGATCTAAGTCTAGTAAATATGATCCAATATCACAAGATCTAATTCCAGCTTCTAAGTATAACTCACAAGCTAATGCGTGACCTGGGAACTGGAAGTAAGGAATATGAGGTAATAATGCCTTAGCATCTAAGAACACTGCGTGTCCACCAACTGGATACTGGAATGGAACTCCAACTTCTTTAAGCTTTCCACCAAGGTACTCAACTTGACCAATTCTATACTTTAAAAAGTCTTTATCAATACCTTCGTAAAGGCCAATTGAAAGTGCTTCTAAATCTCTACCCGCTAGTCCACCATAAGTTACAAAACCTTCGTATGGTATAGTTAAACTTTTTACTTTTGTATATAATTCTTCACTGTCTTTAACACCGATAATTCCACCCATGTTTACGATAGCATCTTTTTTAGCACTCATAGTAAATGCTTCAGCGTAGCTAAACATCTCCTTAACGATATCTATAATTTCAACGTCTCCGTATCCTTCTTCACGCTCTCTAATAAAGTGAGCATTTTCAGCATATCTAGCAGCGTCAATAATCATTGGAATACCATGTGCTTTAGCGATTTTGCTTGTTTCTCTCATATTTTCCATAGAAACAGGTTGTCCACCAGCCGAGTTATTTGTAATTGTCATTATAATTAAACCAATATTCTCAGCGCCAGTTTCTTGGATGTAAGCTTCTAAACGCTTAAGGTCCATGTTACCTTTGAATGGTAAGTATGTTTGTGTATCTTTTGCCTCTGGAACAACAAGATCTATAGCCTTAGCTCCAAGTAGTCCAACGTGACCTCTTGTAGTGTCAAAGTGCATATTTGATATACATTTTTGACCTTTCTTTAAGTAACTTGGAAGTAACACTTGCTCAGCCGCACGCCCTTGGTGTACTGGTTGAGAAAATTTATAATCAAATATATCAGTTACTGTCTTCATTAATCTTCTGTATCCTCTTGCACCAGCATATGACTCGTCACCAAGCATCATACCAGCCCACTGCGCGTCACTCATAGCACCAGTTCCACTATCTGTTAAAAAGTCTATATATACTGCATCTGAGTCGATTCCAAATAAGTTGTAATTAGCTTCTTTTAACTTTACTTCTCTCTCAGCTCTTGTTGTCATCCTTAGTGGTTCTACCATTTTAATCTTGAAAGGTTCTGCTACGTACTTAATCATAATACTTACACCCCTTAGTTTTTATTTTAATAGACTATAATATGACTTTCATTAATTAAAGCATACCACCACACACTTTCGCCGTATAGTGTCTTTAATTTGACTTTAAATGTTTTTTTGATTAATATATTATTTATGGGGGTGCTTATGACTAAAATAGCAATTGTGGGTCACGAAGACAGTATCGAGCGAATAGAAAAAGTTATTGATAAAAATTTTGATTCTATTGAGAGTCATCCTATAAAAATTAACTATATGAATCAAATAAACACAACTCTTACTTATATAAAAGAACATTCTGATGATTTTGATGGTATTATTTTCACCGGTAAAGTAATATACGATATTATGAACCAAAATATTCATTCTCAAACACCATGGGTATATCTTGAAAATGACGATAGCCAACTTCAACGAATCCTACTTGAGGCGAGTATAAAAAACAAAATGGATATAAGTAATATAACTATAGATTCCTACGATATAGATAGCGTAACTACCATCTACTCTGATTTTGGTTACAGTGAAGACGACTATACCTTTTATATAACGAGTATAAATATAGCGTCTGATCATATATTTAAGACACTATACGACTTTCATAAAAATCAGCATATACTTAGTCAAACTACGGCTATAACAGGTATTTCAACAGTATATAAT
>JBARWW010000174.1:0-1734 GCA_049647005.1 Acidaminobacteraceae bacterium
GGTGTAGACTCAAAGGCATTGATTAAAAATGCTGATATTGCAATGTATAAATCAAAAGAATCCGGTAAGGGAAACTATTCCTTATATAATTCAGATATGCTTAAAAATTTAGATCAAACCCTAAGATTGACTAATGATTTACATAGAGCTATTGATCAAGGAGAGTTAGAGGTTTACTATCAACCACAAAATGACGCTTTCACCCATGAAATACGTGGAATCGAGGCGCTTGTACGTTGGAATCACCCTTTATATGGTGTTGTAACGCCTGACTTATTTATACCAATTGCTGAACATACAGGTCTTATTATGGAGATTGGAGGGTGGGTGTTAGATCAATCTTGTAAAGATTTTAAAAAACTTAGGGAAATTAGTAGTAATTTAACATCGATTGGGGTTAATTTATCGGTTAATCAAATTATAAGTCATTCTTTGGTTAAACAAGTAGAGAGGACTTTAAGTAAAAATGGAGTTTCGCCAAAACATTTGGAACTTGAGATAACAGAAAGTTTCTTATTAAATGATAAGTATTATATATTAAAGATTTTAGATGAGTTAAAAGCTTTAAATGTTCGTATAGCAGTTGATGATTTTGGAACAGATTATTCATCACTTAGATATTTGAAGCAACTACCACTTGATCGTATAAAGATAGCAAAGGACTTTGTAGATGGTATAGGCAATAGTAATACTGATGAAGCTATTATAGCAGCAATAATTTTTCTTGGCGAAAAATTGAATTTAAACTTAATTGCAGAGGGAGTTGAAAGTAGAGAACAACTTGACTTTTTAAGTGAACTTGGTTGCGAAGAAATTCAGGGTTTCTATTTCCATAAGCCTATGAGATTTAATGAACTTAAGGATTTAATGATAAAAAATATTGAATATAGTGCGGATGTAAGCATAAATTCAGTTAAAAATAATATGAGTGTTTAATCTAAAATTTTATATTTTCCAAAAAATAAAAACATTTCAGTATAAACATTGAGTTATATACTGAGATGTTTTTTGTTACAAATATAAGCCTTATAAATCAGCTATAATAGTTCGTCAACTACCATCTTTAAAACCATCGTTTCACGAGCTATAGAAAGACCCATAGAATCCTCCTTAGCTAGCATAACTGCTTCGTTATGCAAAATAGCTTTATGGATATTTACCCAAACGGGAACAGAACCATTCTTTATTTCATATGATTCAGGATTTGATTTACCTAGGACCTTATTGGCACTACATATATAAAAATATGACATCATGTGGACTATATCATATCCGTCATAATAGGATGGTCGATATTCTTCAAAAGATCCAAACTCACTAATGACAGATATATTTTCTGCACCAGTTTCCTCGGAAAGTTCTCGGTAAAGGCCAGTTTTGATGTCTTCACCTTTATCAACACCACCACCAGGAAAGCTGTAATCATTGTATCGTTTTGTATAAATCATAAGTATATCTTCACCCTCAATTACAATTGCTCTAGCAGCAATTCGTTCAAATATAATTTGTGAACTCATTTCTTTGTAGCTATCATGAACTGTAGTTTCTATCAATCTCATAAAGTACATCCTTTCTAATACACATAGTTGATTTTCAATTTGTTATATAAAGTTATATCAAATTAAAAATATATAAAAATCAAACTAATATAAATACTATAATAATAATGTCTATTAATCAATTGATTGTCAACTATTTTTATTTCATTATAAGAAGGTGATTCAAAATTCAAGA
>JBARWW010000175.1:0-3169 GCA_049647005.1 Acidaminobacteraceae bacterium
GCTTTGTATATACCACCGGCTCCACCAGTTGCACATATAGTCACTTTGCTATTAATAAAAACAAATATATTTTTTTTAAAATCATATCCAACCGCACCAATCACACGATTTTGATCTAGTAAATACTCAAATATATTCACATACGACATAACTTGCACTGATTCTAAATCCCTTACTGCTCTTGCAAGAATTGGTTTAATTTGTTCGCCATTAATCTTGACACTGCGTTTACCACGCATAACATAATCTCCTGCGTCGTCTTTTAGAATGGGTAATCCTAGTGCTTCGATCCTATTTGTAACTTCATTTAATTTCTCGGCAATCGTTTTAAGTAAATCTTCACGCACAACTCCATTAAATTCACGGCTTACATAATCAACGTAACCATCTGCTGTTTCATTAGGACCAATATAAGCATTTAAGGCGTTAATACCTGCTGCTAGACATCCACTTCTTTCTATATTAGCTTTATCAACTATAATTACTTCTATATTTTTATTTTTAGCGAGTTCAAGCGACGCATAACAACCTGCTGCTCCACCACCAATAATTAATACATCCGTTTCTATAATCTCAACTTCAAGTTCATGTTTCATTTCACTTCTTCCCATATATGATACCTCTCAATATAAGCAATAATTTTATCTACTGCTTCGACTACACTTAAGCTTGCTGTATCAATCAAAACTTCTGGGTTTTTAGGCTCTTCATATGGCGCATCAATACCTGTAAAATTTTGAATTTCTCCATCTCTAGCTTTTTGATAGAGACCTTTAGGATCTCTATTTTCACATGTGGCTAAATCGCACTTTACATATATTTCGACAAAACGTTCCCCCATCAGATTTCGAATACTTTCGCGGTCCTCCTCGTAAGGAGAGATAAATGTCCCAATCGTAATTAGACCAGCATCTACAAAAAGTTTTGCAATTTCTTTTATACGTCTAATATTTTCTCTACGATCATCTCCAGAAAATCCAAGGTCCGAACTTACGCCGTGTCTAATATTGTCACCATCAAGAAGATATGTTAATTTCCCGTTTTTATGTAGTCTTTCTTCAAGTAATGATCCAACTGTTGACTTGCCAGAACCCGATAGACCTGTAAGCCATATTAATATACCTTTTTGCTTTAAAAGATTCTCTCTCTCATTTTGATTTATACTTGTTTGATGCCAAACAATGTTTTTACCCATCATATTAATTCACCTCATTTTTTATAATTTCGCTTGTAAGCTTTTCTACTTGCTCTCTAATAAAGCTTGATTGCTTACTTATAAATACTTCAAAACTGCTCTCACCTAGTTCAATAAACTTATCAAAGACTATTCTTAGAAATAAAATGATTTCTTCATTTGGCAAAATACCAATATATGATCCTAATTTTGATGATTTAGCTCCTGTATTACCAGCCAAATAAATTTCAAAACCTTCTTTAACACCATTTGCAGTTTTAATCTTTTTGCCCGCAAATCCTAATGCACCAATCCAGTGCCAGCCACAAGAATTTTTACATCCCGATATAAATAATTTTGGAAGTTTTGATTTATTGCGATCTTCATATGTGTTAGAAAGCTCAAGTATAGATTTAAGTAGTTCCTGTGAATCGCATAATCCAATACGACAGTTTTTTGCTCCTGTACATGAGATTGATCTTTCAATGTTTGTTTTCCCATTAGTATCTGAAAATAAAGTAGAAAGTTTATTAGCATCTTCTAAACTAAGATTTCGAACAAGAAGAGCTTGCTCATTTGATAATCTAAATTCTAATACATCTTTTAATTCATACTCCTCTATAAAGTCTATTAACTTTTCAATATCACAGCTCTTTAAATCACCTTTTTGAGGCTGAACTAGGAAACTATAGTTTCCATTTTGTTTTTGAGTTCTAATTCTTCTATCACTAAAATTATCATTTGAAATCGTATATCTTTTATTTGAAACTACTTCAGTTTCGCTTGACTCAAATGTGACTGTAGATTTCCAGTTACTATTTTTGATATCTTTTGCAGCAGTTAAAATATACTTTTCATATAGGTCTTTAAAAGCTATATCACCAAGTCTATAACGAATAAATCTAATCCTTGCCTTAGATCGATTTTCTCTATCACCATGATCTTCAAATAAACGTTTCATAGCAAGAATATAAGCAAAAATTTCATCTTCATCTATAAAATCCGAAAATTTAAAAGCTACTGTAGGTTCACCACCAAGGCCTCCAGCAACATATACCTCAAATCCTCTTTTATCATTTTCTGATTTTGCTATAAAACCAAGATCAGAATATAGAGCGTAAGCTTCATCTTCACTACTATTTGAAAAAGCTATTTTGTATTTTCGTGGTAACTCTACTATTCCATCAAGCGTAAGAGCAAATTCTGTAGCTGATAGTGCATGAGGAGTAACATCAAAGACTTCATCTGGATCAACTCCACTACTCGCAGGACATGCAATATTTCGTATAGAGTTACCACCAGCACCTTTGCTAACTAAGTCCACTAATTTTAACTTACTAATTACATGCGTAGTATCTTCTAGACTTAGTTTGTGAAATTGAATACTCTGTCTTGTAGTTAAGTGAATTTCACCACCACTAAATTCTTTTGCAATTTCTAAGACTTTAATTAATTGTTTATACGTGACTACTCCAGAAAATATCCTAGGTCGTATCATAAAAGTGCCTTTTTCTCTTTGTCTATATACTCCCATTGAAGATGCATAGTGATAAAATTCATCATCACTTAACTCGCTATTTATAAATCCAAGTGTTTTTTTAATATATACATCTTGTTCACTCAAAATTGACTTTGGTATTTGTATTGTCATAATTATCCTCCTTTAT
Organism: Acidaminobacteraceae bacterium; assembly: GCA_049647005.1. GTDB lineage: Bacteria > Bacillota > Clostridia > Peptostreptococcales > Acidaminobacteraceae > JBARWW01. Next base: position 2,842 of record JBARWW010000175.1, read on the forward strand.
TTGAAACAAAAAAAACAAAAAACTCCGTCTCTATATTACTAGAGACGGAGTTATAACTCCGCGGTTCCACTCTAATTATTATTTAATAATAATCAACTCTTCAGATACTACCATATCCTATTTCTGTAACGGGAAATCCCGGTGTAGCCTACTTTAAGTTCGGTACACAGCTCAAAAGGGCACTTCACTGAATTTCTTATAAAAGTCTCACACCAAATGACTTTCTCTCTGAAATAATTAATACAATTACTTTCCTTTTTCGTAGCATTTAAGTTTCGTTATTTAGTTTTTTTATAACTTATTTCGAATTATATGTGTTTACAAATTG
>JBARWW010000176.1:0-5116 GCA_049647005.1 Acidaminobacteraceae bacterium
GTTTCACCACCTGAAAGCGACTGACAACTTCTTTTTACTCCACCATTATAATTATCGCAGATAACAAATCCACCATTATAATCGAGTTCTAGCGAGTAACGTCCATTGGTAATATCAATTAGTCTAGTCGAAGCATCTGCCGCAATATATCTTAAGTGATTCATAGCAACAAACTCAACAAACTTATTGCCACTTGTGAGTTTTGAAATCTCATTTATTGTCCCTTGCTTATCTAAGAAAATATTTTTTTCCTTTATAACTGCTTTTAGTATAGTGGCATTTTTCTTAAGTTGCTCAAGTTTTGTTATTTTAATAGTAAGGTTTTTATTTAACTCTGAAATTGACCTAATATAAGTTTCATTTTTTAGCATAAGCTCATCGTACTTTTCCTTACTACAGAGTTGATCTTTAAGTTCATCTTTCAAATTTGAAATATTTGATTTCAAAAACGAATACTCTTCTTCAAAACTTTTAACTTCACTTGTTTTTATCTTTATATCTTCTTCATTCATAATTGAATCTTCAAATTCAGTTATATCCTTAAAAGTAGATTTTTTGATTAATACTTCAAGTTTATCACTTAATTTTTTTATTCTATCTAAAGAAATACTAACTTTAGTAAAAAGATCAATTTTTTCTCTTTCAAGTTTTATATACTTTTCATTAGATAAATCATATTTTTCTTTTATCTTTTGATAATCGTCTTTTATATCCTCTATAGATTTTTTGACATTCCTAAGTTCAAGCCTTGGATCATTTTTAGTTACTTCATCTATTTTTTTCTCACTTACTTTTATAGAATCACTTAAACTACTTCCTTTTTCTTTTATACTAGTCATAGTTTTATAAGTATCTTCTTTTTTTATTTGCATCTCTTTCAATCTACTTTGATTTATACTCACAAGATCTCGACTGATTTTCAATTCTTTTTCAGTCATAAGTAAAATAGACTCTCTACTTGAGATATCCCCTAGTAAATCTTCTACTAGTATAAAACTAGTTTTAGCTAGTGCTTCTTTTCTAAATACATCTAGTTCTTCAACTGTACTTTTGCACAAAGCTATATTTTTTTCACACTCTGATAACTTAACATTATTTGATTGTACTTTATTATTTAGATTAACTAAAATTTCCCTACTTTTTTCTAAAGTAGCCTCCGTAGTTTCAAATTCAGCTTTATATTTTACTCTACTTTCTTGTAATTTACTTAAATTTTGACTTAAACTCTTCAAATTCATCTCGAGTGTTTCTTCTTGCATAAATTTTTCTAAGTATATTTGTTTTTCGAATTCTTTCAGATTTAGTATTTGACTACCAAGAGTATCAAATTTGGATTCATTAAACTCTAAGTCCTTTTTCAAACCCATAATACTTGTTCTTAATACTTCCGATTTTTTATTATTATTAACTATATCTAACTCATAAGTTTTATCATTATCAACCTTCCTATGAATATGTGGATGATTTTCACTACCACATAGTGGACACTCTAGGCCCTCCTTTAGTTCACTAGTTAGTTCATTTAGTATAAGATTAACTCTAAGTTTTTCGTATTTTACATTTAAATTTTCTAAAACTATATCCAATTTTTCCGACTCATTCTCTTCAATAATTAATTTTTTCTCTAATTCTTTTTTCTCAGATATAAGCTTAACTTCTTCTTTTAGAAAATCTTCTTTTTTAATAATTTCACTTTTATAATTTTTGTTTTCGCTTTTCAATTCAATTAGTTTTTTATCTGATTCATAAATATTTTTTGTTGCACTTTCTATTTCAGAGATAGAATTTTCATACTCAGATTTTGAAACTAAAAGCTTTTTTCTCATATCAACTATACTTGGTTCAAGTTCTGATATCTCCTTACCGACTTTATCTTTTTCAATTTCAAATTCTGATTTTTTTATAATTAGACTCTTTAATTTATCCAATTCTCCCTTGTAAGTATCTTCTTTACTTCTAAGTTCAATCGCCATAGTCTTATAATCTGAGTTAATATAATTTTCAGTTTGAACTTTTTCAAGTGCAATAATTTTTATGTTAGTATCATCTGTAAGTTTTTCGGTATCTATAAAACTTTTCTCTAAAACATCATAATTCTCTTTTAAAGTCTTGAATTCATTTCTTAGATCATCTCTTTTTTTTGTATTAGCTTCATTTTCATCTGCTAACCTTGCCATCTCTGTAAGTTTCGCTTCAAAATTAACTAAATTTGGAATTTTTTCTTCTTTTTCCTTTGTCTTTTCATCGTAGTCTTTCAATAATATTTTATTTTCGTCTTCAAGTTTTATAAAGTCAATTTCTACTAACCTAAAGTTTTTTTCCAATTCTTTATAATATTTTTTTTCGTCTGTCATTTCTGAAAATATAGGTTGAATCTGCAATGCTTCATTTGCTTTTAATAAATTTCCCTTTAACTTATCTATATAATTTAATTTTTCATCAAAGCTTGATAGTTTTTTAGTTAAATCATTTAAGTTATTAGTTTTTTTATATAATTCTTTTACTTTATCTAGGTATATACTAAATTCCTTATACTCAACATTTGTAATTTCAAGTTTTTCATCTAAGATCTTAGCTTCTTTTTCTACATCTTCAATAGAGTATTCATTATCTAAACTTAGGGCATTTATATTACCATCTAAATTTTCTATTTTACTTTTTAAATATTCTTTTTGCCTCTTAATTTTATCAGCAAGTTTGACACCAAACTCTTGAAGATTAAGAAGTCTCTCTATCATTCTACGTCTCTCAGCGTCTTTAAGTTTTAAAAATTCACTGAATTTTCCCTGCGGTAAGACAACTGACCGCATAAAGTCATCTGCAGTTAATCCTAGTAAATCTTCAAGATATGCATTTACTTCTTTTGCTTTATCTAAAACTTCGATTAATTCGCCACTAGCATCACTTACAAGTAATTTTGCCATGTCATTGCTAACACCAGTTTTAGAATTTTTGAAACTTCTACTGATCTCATAAAGTCTTGTACCATAATTGTTTTTTAGGCTAAAAACATACTTAATTACAGCCTTTTCAGTCTCTGTATTTATAAAGTCTTTGGTATCACGCGCCATCCCTTGTGCACCATAAAGAGCTATAGTTATAGCATCTAGTATGGTTGATTTTCCACACCCAGTAGGTCCAAAGATACCAAATAATCCTTTTGAACATAGACTCTCAAAGTCTATTTCCTGCTCATCTGTATATGAGTTAAGTCCCTTTAATTTCAAATTAATTGGCTTCATCTTCTTCACCTTCTCCGTGTACTATTTCATTAAACGCATTCATAATTTTCTCATCTGGATCACTTTTATTTACATGTATATAAAAGTCTTTAAAAAGTTCAGATATAGATTTATCTTCTATATTTTCTGCTTTTATAGTTTCTTCGCTTTCAGTAAATATAGGTACAATTGATATAATATCGCTTTTAAGTGTTTTCATTTCTTTAAGTTCAGTTACATCAATTATTCTGTCAGTTTCAATTTCAATATAAACATAAGAGTTTTCCTCACTATGTTCACGGCATAATTCTATAGCCTCACTTATAGACTTTGTTTTCCAAACTTGAATTGGTTTAAAATTTGGAACTACTATTTCTTTTATCACATCTTTATTACTCGTATCTATTAAAAGGATAAGTTTTGTGTGTTTTGCTTCACTTCTTGAGTACTCAATTGGTGATCCACTATATCTGCATATACCATTTTCCACTTTTACCTTTTGTGGTTTGTGTAGATGACCAAGAGCTATATAATCAGCCTTTTTAGGTAGGTCTTTAGGATTTACAAGTAAGCCACCACCTAATTGAATTGGTCTCTCAGAATCCGACGTATTACCACCAATTACAAATAAGTGACTTATAGCTATGTTATAGCCATCTTCGTCAAAGTTCTCATCCATTTTTTCAAAGATTAAGCCTACTCGCTTAGAGTATTCTAGCTGCGCACTTTCCTCTGCGTAGTCGTATTCAAATGAATCATTAAGTCTACTTTCACTAGGATAGGGAAGCATACCAACTCTAAGTTTTTCACCCTTTACTAAAAACTCCATATGAGTATCTGATGAAGATAATACTTCAAACGCTCCAATGCTATCAACAGCTTTGATAGCTCCTGGCAAATCACATATAACAATGCCAAGCTCACGAGCAAGTGGACTTGATGCCCCTAGTCTTTCAGGATTATCATGGTTACCCGATATAATTATAATTAACCTTGTCCCATCTTTTGATAACCGCTTTAGTGCCTTGTAGTAAAGACTCTCGGCCTTTGATGGTGGATTACTCGTATCAAATATATCACCTGATACAATTAGGACATCAACTTTATTCTCATCACAAGACTCTATTAAAAACTCTATAAATTGTTCTTGTTCTTCTATTCTTGAAAAGCCCTCTAGGTGTTTTCCTAAGTGCCAATCAGATGTATGTAGTATATTCATAGTATCAACTCCAAATATTTATAAAAAAATATGTTTTTTTATTTATGTCTTCTATGTAGTATTATATCATTTTAAAATGACTAAAAAATTCCTACATATAACATTTTAATTATGCACATAAATCTTATTTAAGCATCTCTTTTAACATTAATGCAGTAATTTTAGAACTTTATGCTCTTATTACTTTTCCATTAGGACAAAACGATTATCAGGCTTACCTGATATATGATATTTAACTTTATCCGTTATAACATCATTTCCATTACGAACAACTCCTGTCACTTGATTAGGATCGAGATTTTACCACTAATAGGAATATATATTGATTGTTGTCACTTGCTTTTGCAGTTTCCATTACTTCTGAGATATATTTTAATAGTTGAAATATCTTCGGTCAAAACCTTAACTGCATTTTTCTGTGTAATAGTATATCTATCTTTTAAATTTATTTTTATATCATAATTTCCAAGTTGTAAATAAACTAATTTTAAAAGATTTGTTTCCACCTTCGAGTTTGCAATTTTAGTAAGAACAGCACTATAAAAGTCACCAATCATATTTTTAATATAACTAGTTACTAAAAAATATTTACAAATCTTAACTTGTAATATCATTAATGTTACAATCACTTTCACCATTTTTGATTTAATACAAATTAAATTTTATACCTTATATT
>JBARWW010000177.1:0-9148 GCA_049647005.1 Acidaminobacteraceae bacterium
GCTCTAGACATTTCTATTTCTAGTAAGTTCTATTGCAAAGTAGTCATAGATTCCTTTTACAGGTGCTTCTGGTTTCTTAACTCTTACTACAACTTCAACTACACGCTCATACTTTCTAAGTATTGTATCCGCTATGCTTTCACCTAGTGCTTCAATTAAGTTGAATCTTTCCGATTCCACAAGGTATTTTACATCATCATACACATCAGCGTAGCTGATAGTATTATCCACAAAGTCAGTTTTTCCAGCTTCACTTAAATCAGCTGAAAGTTCAACATCCACTATAAATTTTTGTCCAAGTATTTTTTCCGATCCCAGAACTCCGTGGTATCCGTAGAAATAAAGGTTATGCATTAATACCTTATCCATTTTATTCACCCCTAACTATAGCGTCAGCTACTTTTATAGCTCGCAGATTCTCTTTTATATCGTGCACACGTACAATTTCGCATCCCTGCATTATACCAATTACACTAGTTGATAATGTACCCTCAACTCTCTCATCAGATGGAAGATCTAAAATCTTACCAATCATAGACTTTCTAGAAGTACCAAGCAGTACTGGGTATCCTAGAGAATTTAGTTCGTGTAATCGACTCATTACATGTATATTTTGCTTAACAGTTTTTCCAAATCCAATACCTGGATCTAAAATTATATTTTTATCTTTTATACCAGCTTCTTTAGCTATTTGCAGGGATTTTTCAAAGAATTTCTTCATAGAAACTATAATATCTTCTTTATACTCAGTTCCTTCCTGATTATGCATAATACATACAGGAGCGTCATACTTTGCAATAACATTTGCAATTTCTAGGTCTTTTTGAAGTCCCCATACATCATTTATCATATGTGCTCCAACTTTAAGCGCTTCTTCTGCAACTTTAGCTTTATAGGTATCTACAGAGATAGGTGCATCAACTTCTCTTACTAACCTCTCAACAATAGGTATCACTCTTATAATTTCTTCCTCTGCAAGAACTTTTGCAGCCCCTGGTCTAGTGGATTCTCCGCCGATATCAATTATATCAGCACCATCTACAAGCATTTGTTTTGCATGTTTCACCGCAATATCCATATCTATGAATTTTCCACCATCAGAAAATGAATCAGGTGTTACATTTAATATACCCATGATGTAGGTTTTAGACCCTATCTCTATTTTATGACCACGAAGATCTACTTCATAGTTATTATACTTCTTTTCTACAAAATTCTTCATACTAATAACCCCTTTAGTTTAAATGATATAAGTTATTATCTTCTTCTACCAAACTCAATTAAACTAATAGCTTCTGATCTAGATTTAGCTTCTGTCTTCATGATACCACGAACTGCTGAAGTTACTGTCTTAGAACCAGCTTTCTTGATGCCTCTCATAGTCATACACATATGTTCAGCTTCAATAATAACAATTACTCCATGAGGATCTAATTTATCTTGGATAGTATCAGCTATATGACTAGTTAAGCGCTCTTGCAATTGAGGTCTCTTAGCAATAGTATCAACTACTCTAGCAATCTTGCTAAGGCCAGTTAATTTACCATTCTTAGGGAAGTATCCAACATGGGCTACTCCAAAGAAAGGAACAAGATGATGCTCACACACTGAATAAAAAGGAATATCCTTTACTATTACTAATTCTTCGTGCTTTTCTTCTTGAAAGTAAACTTCTAAGTGTTTACCAGGATCTTGTGTTAAACCAGCAAAAATTTCTTCATACATTCTTGCCATTCTATCAGGTGTTCCGATTAGGCCTTCTCTATCTGGATCTTCTCCAATTGCAAATAAAATTTCTCTAACAGCATTCTCAATTCTTTTCTTATCCATGTCTCATACCTCGCTTCTTTTCTCACACATATTATCAAGGGATAAATCTATATTTCATATAAAGGTCTTTGCTCTTACTATCGATTTACTGGGTAATAACCTTTCTTAAATTCATAAAGTCTTCCACCGTGCTTACTCAGTACATAGTCTGTTAAGGCAAATAAAAAGTTCTCATCGTCTATTGAATTACCACAGTAATAAACTTCTAACATATTATATAAAACTTCATCTGTATTTTTGATTTCTCTAATTTGTTGTTTTTCTTTTGGTATTATCATATTATTTATTTCAAAGTATAATCTTACTAGGTTTAAAACAAAACTATTTTTAAGATGATTGTACAAAACTACATCATCTTTCTTTCCAATCATATATCCTAGCTTACTCGATATATCATATCGTAAAAATTTTATATGATTTAAATTTTGCAAGTCACTTATTTTATCATATTTATTATAAAAGTCACTTACTATTTCTTTATTTTGTATAATTTTTTCTTTAATACTTTCATTTTTTAAATAAATTACACGATAGTCCCTAATAGCTTTTACCCAAATAACTGATTTTTTACCTATTTGACTAGTAATTTCATCAATTGAAATATATGATATATCAAACTCAAGTGTATCAAGCGAGTAAATTTCTCGCTCAAAAGGCTTATCTTCATCAACTATAACTAGTAGATCTACATCTCTGCACTTGGACAAATCGAACTTTTTAGCAAGCGAACCAATATATCCAATAGATAGTACATCATCTTTACTAATTAAAGAGTCAATTACATTATCTAGCTTTTCTTTATTATCCAAAGTAGTCCTCCTTTAGCACAAGGTGTAACTGCTTTCTGATTTTCTTATATATTTTATAAGACTTTATATCAAAATTTTTTTCATCTAATTTTGAAACTGGCATAACTTTCATAAGTGAGTTACTTAGGAATACTTCGTCAGCTTCTAAAAAATCTGAATATGATAACTCCGTCTCAATTATCTTTATATCTAATTCATCTAGGGATGATATGACTAAATCTCTCATAACTCCATTTAGTATTCCACTCTCTATATTTGGTGTATAGATAAGATTGTTTTTTACTAAGAATATATTTGAAAGTGAACCCTCACTTATATAGCCTTTAGAATTCTCAAATATAATTTCATCAAAACCCTTAGACTTTGCATCTCTTAGAGCAAATATATTATCTCCATAGTTACATGTTTTATGATAGGTAAAGAGAGATGATTCATTACTTTTATACTCTGATAGCATAATTTTATATCCGTTATTGTAGAGTTCATCTTTATACACTCTGTTTGCATAAGTTATAAGCGTATTATAGCAGCCTTCATTTTCGAGTATCATTATCTTAAGTGCTCCCTCTTCTACATCTAAGGCGCCGATAAGTTCTTCTATATCATACTCTATAGATTTAAGTTCTACTTTATGATTCATATTAAGACACTTTAGAGAAGTATTTAGTCTGTATATATGTTCCTTAAGCATCTGCGGTTTGGCATTAAAAAGCTTTACTGTCTCAAACAAAGAAAAGCCATAGTTAAGTGAAGCCGAGTTTATACTTAAACTTATGTCAAAACCATTAATTAACTTAGAATTAAAAATAAACATATTTTCACCTTCTCATATTTTAAAATTAGATGTTTGTTATATATCACATGAAAATCCCTTTGATATCTGCTTATATAGTCTGATCTAATTTTCAAGCTATTATAAATTAATTAGTGTCTTAAAGCATTCATCAGTGCTCTTGCTTTATCCAAAGTTTCATTATACTCAGATTCTTCTTTAGAATCCCATACGATTCCGCCACCAACTTGGAAGTAAGCTGTGTCTTCTTTACAAAGTATAGTTCTAATTACTATATTTAAATCCATCTCTCCATTAAAACCGATGTAGCCAATAGAACCTGTATAAAGGTTTCTTTGCGTTGGCTCTAGCTCATCTATAACTTCCATAGCACGTATCTTAGGTGCTCCTGTAATAGAGCCGCCTGGGAAGGTTGCTTCGATACAATCTATTGGAGTAAGTCCATCTAAGACCTGCGCTCTCACAGTAGATACTAGATGGAATACAGTTGCATACGTTTCTATTGCAAAGTGCTCAGGAACAACTACGCTTGCAACTTTTGCAATCTTACTTAAGTCGTTTCTCTCAAGGTCAACAATCATAAGTAATTCTGATCTATCTTTCTCTGAATTTTGAAGCAACTCACGATTTATAGCATCTTCTTCATCATTTTTACCCCTTGGTAAAGTACCCTTGATCGGTCTAGTCTCTATAACGCCATCTCTAAGGCTTAAAAATCGCTCTGGTGACGATGAAACTATGTGTCCCTCACCGAAGTCCATAAAGCTAGCAAAAGGTGCAGGATTTATATCTCTTAGCTTCTTATATAAATGAAGCGGATTATCTCTAAGTGGCGTTGTAAAACGCTGAGTCATATTGGCTTGGTATATATCGCCTGATCTAATGAACTCTCTCACTTTTGTAATTGAAGACTTAAATTCTTCTTTTTCAAAGTTTGAAGTAAATACTGCTTCCGTATCGTGTCTAGGTATATTCAGTACTACAGGATTATTCTCAAATACACGAATATGATCTTCAAGACAAAGTATTCTAGCTTCTCCACCAGGTCTAATACCAGCGTCAGTTGCATAAACTTTGTTATTCTCATGATCTATTACTATCGCTCCATCGTAAAATCCTAAATATAAATCTGGAATATTCACATCATCTACAGCTGTTCTTGCAATTTTTTCAACGTGGTGGCATAAATCATAAGCGAAATATCCAACCATACCACCTATAAAAGGCAAATCTATTTTATAGTCCATTTGGTACTTAAGATAGAGATCTTTCAATTCCTTAAATGGATTTCCTGTTTTTTTGTCACTTTCACTGCCTGTAACTACTTCTATTTCACCATTTTTACTTTTAAATACTTTAAAAGGATTAGATCCAACAAATGAATATTTACCAAGTCCGCCGTTATTCATGCCGCTATCTAAAAAGTAGGAATACTCATCATCTTTAAAAGCTAAATATATTTCAAAACTGTTTAGTGACGTTTTAATCTCACGTATTATCATTTCTTCACCCGCTCATCTATTATTTTCTTTTAAAAGATTTTGCCTCAATTAAAAAGTTTTCAAGTAATTCAAGTCCTTGCTCTGTCATTATCGCTTCTGGATGAAACTGAACGCCCTCTATCATGTAGTCTTTATGTCTTAGACCCATAATCTGCCCATCAGCAGTTTTCGCCGTAATTTCAAAACACTCTGGTAGTGTTTCGCTCTCAACTATAAGCGAGTGATAACGAGTAACATTAAGTGGATTGTTAAGTCCTCTAAACATACCTGTATTTGTATGATTTATTGGAAATACTTTTCCATGAACTGGTTCAAATGCTTTTTTTACTTTTCCACCAAAAACTTGACCTATAGTTTGATGACCAAGACAAATTCCAAGGATTGGATACTTACCTTTTAGCTCATTAACTACAGAGAGACATATTCCAGCTTCATTTGGAGATTTTGGACCCGGCGACAAAACAATCATATCTGGGTTTAAACGCTCTATTTCTTCAATAGTTATTTCATCATTTCTTACTATTTTAACTTCTTCGTTTAGTCTCATAAGATACTGAACTAAGTTGTAAACAAATGAGTCATAGTTATCGATCATTAATATCAACTTTTACACCCCTCTTTAACATATATATATCAGCCATATGACATGATTATACAATCTCAATTTATAAATAGTCAACAAAAATTATAACAAAATATACTATTCATATCTATGAAACTATAACTACTTATTATATAGAACATCTAAGCTATGCTGAAATTTTTTAACTTATAGATGAATACTTGAAGCGTTTATACAGTTTATTACATATTTCTAAAATATTTATTGATTCATAATCTATTATATTCTATATTTTTATTATAAAATAGTAATATTAACAATACTACTAGACTAGGTGGAAATACATATGAAAAAATTTATAACATTTGACGAAAAAATACTTAGTAACATATCTCTAAATGAATACATTAATTATCTGCATACTCGAAGAGTTGATGGTCTTGAAGTTGCCTTACATGATAAACTTTTAGATTTTAGTGACTACATAGATCTTGCAAAAAAAATATCTAAGTCTTCTATGACGCTTAATTATCATATTCCCGACTTTGTAACTCACGGCGAATATGAAATAGCTGACATAAGAACAAATTCTTCTATAAAAGAAAACTTTATCAAATACTATGACAATATACTTAGACTTATGGAACATGGAAAACTCCGATCTGAAACTACAATCATATTTCATGGTGCTAAGGCCTATGACAATGACTATAAAAAAGCCTATGATAATACTATGTTCTTTAGTGACTTTTCACTTAATCTATTTGAAAAACGTGATCTTCCATTTAGTCTATCATGCGAATCTCTAAATTCTAATATTATGACCTTTGGAGATAAAAGATTTGATTTAGTAAAACTAGTTTCACAGTTTGAGTCAGACTCACTTGGTATATGCTGGGATCTAATACACGATACAAATAATTTCTACGATAACTACACTATGCCTGATGAGTTATTTTATAAACATATAAATAATGTACATATACATGGAAGTAGAAAAGTCCTAACTACTATAGAAGATCATCTCCCTCTTTATAGAAGCGAGATTAATCTAGAAACTTATATAGATTATTTGAAGCAGCATGATTACAGTGGCGCTCTAACTCATGAACTTCTTAGTTTTAGATGTTCAAATTATAAACTTGACCTTGATAAAGATTTAGATTTGTTAGATGAATTTTTCACTAATTAATATTTGATAGTTTGAATAAAGAAGATATTTCAAGCATTGTTATTTAAAAATCAGCATTTAAAAAGGGACATCCACTTATGTGATGTCCCTTTGTTTATTATGTAAGCATAATCTATTTGCATGTTTCTATTTTCTAACCATACCATAGCCACCGTATACTGGTTTGATCTCTGATACCGTTATAACAGCGTTTTCTTGTTTTTCAACAATTGAAGCAACTAATTTTTTCACCTTTTTTCTAGGTATAAACATAATTAACATATTTCTTTTCATATTCTTGCCTTCGCCACTCAGTACAGTTACGGCGTGACCAAGACTTCTAATATGAGAAGCCATCTCATCTCCATGATCTTCTCTTAAGATAACTTTTACTTCACTAAGTCCAATACCAATTTTTTCTTCAACCATACTACCTACATAGTTACCAACAGCAAATCCAAGTGCGTAACTAATAGCTTTTAGTGGATCTGAGCTAATATTATTTATAACATTGCTTACAATGACAATCCAAAGTATAACCTCAAAGAATCCTATAATAGCACCAAGTTTTCTCTCACCTTTAGTTATAAATACTATTCTTACTGTCATAAATGACACTTCGATAATTTTTGCAAAAAATATTAAAATATAAAGCATAAAATCCATACTAACTCCTCTTTTATCCTATCCACATTAATGTGAAATTACATCTACTGTATCATCTGCTGTTTTTCCTTTTATTTCAACTATAAGCTTGCTAGGCAAACACGCAATTACACTAGCAACTTTAAGTATTTCACCCTGCCTTACACATACCTGATCGTTACAGTCAGCGTAAGTCATAACAACGCTCATGCCCCTCACGGTTATAATGTTATGTCCATATTCATTATCAATTTCAATTACAGTTTCTTCACTTACAGGTAGCTCAACACGCTTATATATTTCGTTATTTATCTGAATTTCCATGTAATATGAGTCTATTTCCCCACTAGGTGGTTTTAACATAATTATCGCAATTACAAATGTTATCACAACGTATAGTCCGATTAATACATAGTCCAATATCTTCATTGTGTCCTCCAAATCCAACTAATTTTAACACTAAAAATATGTTAAAACAAGAGAAATTTAATTGCAATTTCCATCTACCGGAATATCTATTTTAAAGAGTGCTCCCATACCTATATTATTTACTGCTATTAAGTCTCCGCCATGTCTATTTATAATAGTTCTAGACAGAGTAAGTCCTATACCCGATCCACCTTTATCACCTTTATAAAATCTCTCAAATATAAATTTTTCTTCGCCAGGATTAAATCCACGACCATCGTCTTTTATATCAAGATAAAGCCTACCACTAACTGCAGCAAAACTTATAGTTATATTATGTCTTGCATATCTACAGCAGTTACCAATTATATTGATAAGTGCACGCTTAAATTTTTCACTATCTACACATATAGTCACATCTTTATCATACATTATGTCTATCTCAACAGAGTTTATATGTAGAAGTGGATTTACTGCATTTAATGATTCATTTATAAGGTCTATCGTTGAGTGATTTGAGAACTTAAACTTTTCATTTGCATCATCAAGCTTTGTTATAAGTATCATCTCTTCAACAATTTTTTTAAGTCTCTGACTTTCGCTAATTATAATATTTAGTGAATTTCCTACTTCATCACCCTCTACTACACCATCACGCACTGCTTCAGCATAGCCCTGAATAGACATAAGTGGTGTTTTCAATTCATGTGATGCATTTTGGAAAAACGCCTTTTGATTATCAGTATAGATATCTACTCTTTTAATCATATTTTCAAATGCATTTTTAAGATCTTCAAGTTCATCCTTTGAATTAATAATGCTCTCATCTATAAAACCATCTTCATTTTTATAAGATACAAATTCTTCTCTTAGTTCTTTAATTGGACCCGTTATTTTCTTTTGGAATATAAATGCTAAAAACACAGCAAGCACCGCACTAATTCCAAGTGCTATTAACATAAATGACCTTGCTGTTTTATTGAGATTATTTATATCTTCTACTTTTGTCACAACTATTACATAACCTAAATTCTCATCACCAATAATAACAGGTGCAACATAGTAAACAACATTTTTGATCTTAAAATCAGAATCAATAACCATACTCCTTATTGATTCTGTTCTAAGTTTACCTTTACCATATATACGTTTATAATTATTATTTACTATATAAACTTCTGAATTAAGAACAAGTCCAGAGATTCTTGCTTTTGTATTGTTTACAATCTCTTCTGAAGCTGTATCACTTCTTGTTATATCAATCCTTTTCAACATAGGTCCTACAATGTCAGCAATTCTCTCTGCACGATCACTAATCTCATTTTCCGCTGATTCAAAAACATATGATTTTGTAATTTGAGTAAATGAAACTGCTATAACTGAAAAAGTTATAATTAGAAGTAACATATAGCTCATTAATAATTTTTG